>JAZBNQ010000327.1:0-2296 GCA_036350775.1 Mariniphaga sp. | reverse complement strand
TTTGAAATAATCAATGGCAAAAATCGCGGCAACCAAAACGAGAAATCCGTAAAAAAACCGGTCGTCTTCGTTGGTGCGCCATTTTAAATACATGCCCAGAAAGTGGTTGATAAAAACCATAAAAAACAACGTCAAAAGCCATGTGGCAAGCTGAATGCCCTGTAGTTCATTAACTGCCGACTTAAATGTAAACGGCAGCAGAAGGAAAAATGGAAGGATATTAAAAAAGTGAAAAACCGATTTATTGAGCATGTACCAGGCTATGCGACTTTTTTTAACCGGTAAGATCAAAAATGGCTGGAAACCAAATGTAGGAAGACTTTGAATTAAAATACGCAATATCAAATCAATTCCCAGGTAAATCAAAACCAGTGAGTTGAAGGCAGAAATTTGGGATTGGTCCGGGTACATTTCAGATAAAAACATGCTGAGATTAAATCCCATAAAAACAGCAACCAGTGTAAAATAAAGTGCCAAAAAAATGAGCACCCCTTTGGCGGCCATGTTTTTCCCGAAAGAGGCTGAACGGGTGAACTCCCGCCAGGCAAAAAAAGCAAAATTTCGTTTCATATTTTTCAGTGGAACAATGGTTCGTTCGAATTCGTTAATTTTTATAGGTTGTTTTTTAAAAGGAATAATTACACTGCAAATTCGGGAAAGGTTTCAAAAAAGTGTTGTTTAATTTTCTGAGGAATAAAAATCATCTGCCCGTAAATTAAAATTCCACAAGCAACCATAACAAATGAAATACTGAATAAAATCACTGTATTTTCAATCTTCACAATACCAGTTTCTACGTTTAATACCAATTGAAAAATCAGATTAGGAATTTGAATTATCAATATTAAAAGCGTGCTTAACACTCCGTGCAGATAATCAATCAACAAAAACTTTTTCTTTGTTTTTACTTTAAACCGGCGATACCATGTAAAGAAATAAACGATTGCAAAAATGAATAGTGCCGAAAAGTATGCATAAAAAATCAGCATACTGTTTTCAACCATTTGAAACAGAACGAACAGTGCAAAAGTTAAAACAAAAGTCATTAACACTTTGGGCCACCTGTAAAACTCCGTAAAATAGTTCCACAATAAACGATTGTATTTCCGTTTCAAAGCTTTTCTTTTCTGACTTTTAATTTTACTAAAACCATAAATACCGAACTTTTTGAACGTGCTTTTTAATGCTTCGTCGAACGACAAATCAGCATCCGATTTCCATAATTCTTCAATTGCAGAGGCCAGATGGTCAACCAGTTCAATTTGCACATCATAATAATTAACAAAGTGATTCCGGCAAAATTCAAACAGTTTTTTGGTTTCTTCGGTTGTAATTGTACGACTCATTTCAGATTAGTTTTGGGTTTAACAGCAAATCCATGTGCTGGATAAATGTTTTCATCTCATTTAAAAGGCTCATTGTTTCTTTTTTTCCCTTTTCGGTGAGAAAATAATATTTTCGGCGGCGGTTGTTTACCATTTTCATTTCAACACTCAGCAAGCCTCTGGCTTCCAGCTTGTGTAAAGTTGGGTAAAGTGCGCCTTCGGTAATCACCATTTCGCCCGCAGTTATTTTTTCTACTTCGCGGGTAATCTGATATCCGTACATTTTTTTGTTGTCTTTTAACAACTTGAGCACAATGGTAGAAAGGCTTCCTTTAAAAAGTTGATTATTTTGCATGAGGTAAAACTACAAAAAACTGAATACATAAGAATCTTATGTAATAATTATTTTGATTTAAACGGTTACATTTTTTTTAGAACCAGAGTTATCAGTCCAAAATATCCGTCAACACCACTCCTTTTTTAAACCGGTGAACTTCACCTTCGGCATTAAAAATTTCTGCCATTATTACATAAACACCAAGCGGCTGGCGACTGCCGGTTTCGTCCTCGCCATTCCACACAAATTCCCCGCCGGTTCCCAAAATTTCATTTTTTGCCAGGTATTGTACAAACCTTCCGGCGGCATCAAAAACAGCAATGTTGGCCACGTAACCAGACTTTGCAGTTTCATACCGAATAAAGAATTCATCGTTGTAACCGTCGTGGTTGGGCGAAAACGCTTCCGGTTCAAAAATCACTTTTGGTTTCCCGGATAATTCTGCACCGGCCTGTGAATTTTCATAACCCGGCGTTCCGTAACCTGCATCCGCAGAAGCCGAATGCCAGTTACCCGGGGCGCTGGCTGGCACCAAAAAAGAAATCCGCTCCAAAGAAATGCCTTCCACATCCGCTAAAAACGGCGAATGCATTTTTTCTGAATAATTGAATTCATCCAGAATTTCAAGGTTTTC
>JAZBNQ010000326.1:0-2995 GCA_036350775.1 Mariniphaga sp. | reverse complement strand
GCCGCCAGAGTTGGGACCAAATTGCGGTTTTACAGCTTTTTGGCCAGGGCAAAGATTTTTTTTCAACGGTAAAAGGAAATTGTATTGTTGCTCCCGATGGCAGTAATACCTGGAAGAATAATGAGAACGGCCGGCACAGGTATATCATTTTTCAACAGGGAATCTCTCCAGAAACAGTAAGCAGACATGTTAACAGGTTGATGGCCGGGGAAATGACAGTTTTGGAAAATTAAATCACGCAACAATTTCCACCCGGTTTCCGTCGGGATCGAGAATCACGCTTTCATAAAAACCGTCACCGGTGGTGCGGGGTTCTCCTGTTACCTGAAATCCGTCACGATGTATTATTTCGGTTAACCGGTTCACTTCGTCTTTATTGCTAACTTTTATAGCAAAATGTGCCAGGCCGGTGTAATGTTTCAGCGAATCGTTTTTCGATTTGGCAATGTTTGGCATTTCCATAATCTCAAGCCGGCAGTCGCCATCAAAAACCAAAAAGTAGGAACGGAATTCTTTGGAATGATTGTAATAAATTTCAGTAGAAGAAGCATCGAAATAGTGCATGTAAAAATTTCGCATTCCTTCGAGGTTATAGGTCCAAATTGCCAAGTGATCGATTTTCATTTTTTGTTCAGTTAATCGTCAAATGTACGATAAAAAACGAATTAAGTTTCCCCGTATGCATTCCACTCACTGAAAAATTCTTCCAAAAAAGTTTCCATAAAACTGTGTCGTCTGATGGCCATATTTTTAGCAGTTCCTGTATTTAACCGATCTTTCAGCAACAATAATTTTTCATAAAAATGATTGATTGTTGTCCCGGTATTCTTTTTATACGCTTCAAAATCAGCATGTTTTCCCGGTTTTATAGCCGGGTCAAAAATCAATCTTCCCCTGCTCCCGCCATAAGCAAAGGTGCGTGCAATTCCAATAGCGCCGATAGCATCAAGCCGGTCGGCATCCTGAACAATTTGTGCTTCCAGAGAGGAAGGGAAAGTATCGACACCGGCACCTTTAAACGAAACCTGTTGGGTTATCCGGTGAATTTTACCTGCAACTTCAGGCTGAATTTGCAGATTTTGCAGCCAAAAATCTACCCTCGACACAATGGGGTTTCCGATTATTTTCCAATCATCGAGGTCGTGAAGCAATGCAGCCATCTCAATCAAAAAAAGGTCTCCACCTTCTGTTTCTGCAATTTTCAGTGCCAAATTCCGAACCCGGTGAATGTGCCACCAGTCATGCCCGGAGCTATCTTTTTCCATTTCTTTCCTTACATATTTTTCTGTTCCGGAAATTATTCCTTTTTGTTCACCATATCTAATCATAAAATGTATATATCCATTAAATCTTAATTTTTATTTGATAAGAGATGTTAAAAATACTTTAAACAGAATATAAAAAGTATTTATAACGTGTTAATTGCTAATTTTGCTGACTAAACATTAGCCGGACTATTGCTGTTAATTAATTGAGAGTTAATAGGAGAACAAAAAAATGACAAAAAAAATAAAATATACAATCCCTGACATGCTTCAGGAATCTGTAAAAAATTTTGCTGAAAAAACATCGCTGGTTTATGCCGGAGAAGAAAACTACACTTACAGGCAATTGGGAGATGATGTGGTAAAAATTGCAGGATTGCTCAATATTCTTGGTGTCGAAAATGGAGACAAAGTTGCTTTATTAGGTAACAATATGCCTAACTGGGGGAAGGCCTTTTTTGCCATCTCGTGGGTGGGTGCAACAGCAGTTCCCATTTTGCCCGATTTTCATACCAACGAAATTAAATCCATTATTGAACATTCCGAAGCAAAAGTGATGTTTGTTTCAGAGGGACTTTACAACAGCCTCGATGATGAAATTATTGAAAAATTGGATCAGCTTATTTTAGTTGAGAATTTTGCAGTTATTCCCAAAGGTACTCCCGAAAAGGAGTTGTTTAACCTGAAACCTTCACTTTCGGATTCCGTGATTCAGGCAGAACCGGAGGAAGTTGACGAGGAAGAACTTGCATCCATCATTTATACTTCGGGAACCACAGGCAATTCAAAAGGTGTAATGCTAACCCACAAAAACCTGATGTGGACCACCGAAAAAAGTTTTACTTTACAAGATATCAGTACCGAAGACCGGTTTATATCTGTTCTGCCGCTTTCGCACACGTTCGAGAATACACTTGGATTTCTTTTCCCCGTAAAATTTGGCGCATCGGTGCATTACCTCAGGAAACCGCCGGTTGCATCGGTTTTGCTTCCTGCACTTAAAAAGGTGAAACCCACTATTATGCTCGTTGTACCTTTAATTATTGAAAAAGTATTCAAAGCCAGAATATTACCCAAATTTCAAAAAAGCCCGCTAACCCGGTTCTTATACTCCCTTTCTCCAATGCGAAAAGTTTTACACCGTGTTGCTGCTAAAAAACTCTACGAAACTTTTGGAGGCAAATTGCGGTTTTTCGGAATTGGCGGAGCCAAGCTCGATCCTACGGTAGAACGGTTTTTATATGAAGGGAAATTTCCCTACGCAATTGGTTATGGACTTACCGAAACGTCACCTTTGCTGGCTGGTGCAGTAGGTAAAAATGTTCGTGTCGGCTCTACAGGAATTGCCATGGAGGGCGTTCAGCTTCGGTTGGGTGACGCTGATTTGAAAACCGGAGAAGGTGAAATCCAGGCCAAAGGCCCCAATGTGATGAAAGGCTATTACAAAGCACCGGAAGTTACAAAAGAAGTTTTCACCGAAGACGGATGGTTTAAAACAGGTGACAAAGGCTGGTACGACAAGGACAATTTCCTCTACATTAAAGGCCGGATAAAAAATATGATTGTTGGGGCAAGCGGCGAAAATATTTATCCTGAAGAAATTGAGTCGGTTATTAATAAAATGAGGTTTGTTTTGGAATCACTTGTGGTGGAGAAAAAAGGAAAGCTGGTGGCCATGGTCCATCTGAACATGGAAGAAGTGGAACAGCATTTCAAACATTTGAAAGAGG
>JAZBNQ010000325.1:0-12552 GCA_036350775.1 Mariniphaga sp. | reverse complement strand
CGGCCATCAATTTTTTCACCTGTAGGTCGATCTTGTTCTGCACCAAACATTTTGGGAATGGAAGGCCCGAAAATATCGGCGTCAATCAATCCCACTTTTGCGCCGGTATTGGCCAGCGCCACAGCCAGGTTAACTGCCACAGTTGATTTTCCAACGCCACCTTTTCCTGAGGCCACTGCAATAATATTTTTAACGCCTGGCAAAACAGGGCGTTCCATGTTGTGTATAAACTTAACGGTAATGTTGTCTTCAATTTCAACCCGATCGCCTAAATTTTCTTTTATGGCTTTTTCACATGCCAAAACCAGCGGTTCAATATTGGGGTCGTTGCTTTTTTGGAATACCAGCGAAAAACTTACGCGCTGGCCGGCAATGCGAATTTCCTGAACCATATCCAGCGAAACCACATCTTCGTGACTGCCGGGATATTTTACATTTCGAAGGGCATCGGTAACATTTTTGGGAACAATTAATTTCCGAGGAATATCATTCATGATAATGTATTTTATAAGTGGACTGCAAAATTAAAAAATATCTTTAGGTATTTTAATTATTTGTTCCGATATAATTCCCGTTTGTTTTCAGTGATTTGGATGGACAGAATGATTCTGAAATTATTCTAACTTTGCTGACCAAAGGTTGTAATAACAGTTTTACAGAGGAGAATAACAATGAATAATAACCAGTTTGCCAAATATTTTTCAGAAAAGTCACTTTGGGAAAAAATAAAAACCTACTCGAAATCGGCTGGTACTACTGTAGTTTATGGTGTGCTGCTTTTGTATTATGTAATGAATGATAAAAAAGTAACAATAAAAACCAAACTTACTATTGCAGCGGCTTTGGGCTATTTTATTTTGCCTACCGATGCCATATTCGATTTTACTCCGCTTATTGGCTATTCTGACGATTTGGGTGTTTTGCTTTTTGCGCTGTCTCAGGTTTCTGCAAATATTACTCCCGAAATAAAGGAAAAAGCCCGCAAAAAACTTAGCGATTGGTTTGGAGACATTAATGAAAATGAACTTCTTGAACTTGAAAACAAGATTTTTTAAGATTTTGTTCCTTTTGTCAAGCCAAATGATTTCACTTACCTTTGGTATCCAAAATCCAGGCGAATGATAGATTTTACGCTTTTGCAATGGCTCCTTTTGTTTTGTTGTGCCATGCTGATTGGTATGTCGAAGGTTGGTGTACCGGGTGTTTCTATGATTGTGGTTCCGGTTTTGGCTATCATTTTTGGCGGGAAAGCATCTACCGGAATTTTACTGCCCATTTTAATGATGGCCGATTGGTTTGGCGTTGGCTACTATCACCGCCATGCACAATGGAAATATTTGTGGAAACTGCTTCCCTGGGCATTTGTGGGAGTTGGAATCGCCCTTTGGGTTGGTGAAGTGGTAAACGATGAGTGGTTTAAAAACATCATTGCCCTATTGGTGTTTGTTTGCATTGGTCTGATGTTGTGGAAAGACAGACAGAAAGGGAGAAATTTTTTCCCGGATACATGGTGGTTTGCTGCATCCATGGGAGTTTTAGGCGGTTTTGCAACCATGATAGGGAATGTTGCCGGCCCAATTTTTGCCATTTACCTGCTGGCCATGCACCTGCCTAAAAACAGCTTTATAGGAACCGGTGCCTGGTTTTTTCTCATTATTAATCTCAGTAAATTTCCGCTGCATATTTTTGTTTGGAAAACCATTAACTGGCAAACGCTGAAACTGGATATAATTTTACTTCCCGGAATTGCTTTGGGAGCATTCCTGGGCGTTTGGCTGGTGAAAAAAATTCCGGATAAACCATACAGGGCCTTTGTAATTATTGTAACTGCTTTATCAGCATTTTTACTGCTCATTTAATTTATTGTATTAATACATGCAGCGGATTTTATACATTTGCAGGAGCTTTACCAGAGACTTGAAATCAATTAAAACGAATTTCCAAAAACATGGAGCCACTTATAAACTATTTTAAAGATATTGAAGTCCATCAAATTCTTGATGTTGGCACTGGTTCCGGAGGTTTTATTTATGAACTGAAGAAAACTTTTCCGAATGCAAAAATTATTGGTATCGATCCCAACCTGAAACCACTTAAAGCAGCCCGTGAGAATTTTCCGGATGTAACTTTTATTGAAATGGAAGCAGAAAAGCTGGAATTCGAGGATAATTCGTTTGATGTGGTAAGTATTTCAATGGCACTGCACCATTTACCCAACGTAAAAAAGGGGCTTAAAGAAATAAAGCGTGTAGTAAAACCTGAGGGGTATATTATTATTAAAGAAAGCATTAGTGATAATTTGAATCCGGCTCAGGAAGTACATAAAATGTATCACCATTTTCGCAGTCAAACCGACAGGTTAACGGGTAAATTTCACCGGAAAACCTTTACCAAAGATGCAATTTTACAAATGCTCAAAGTTGCTGAATTACCTGTTCAATTCTTTTTTGAACAGCGAAGTAATGTGAATCTGATAAAAGATAAACCTGAACTTGACCAGTATGTTGATAAAATGAAGTGGATGCTGGAAAAAATAAAAGGCCGGCCGGAATACGACACTCTTCAGCCTGAAATAGAGGAGTTTAAAAACAGAGCAATGAAATACGGATTTCAGCCCGCAACCAACCTGGTAATTGTAATACGTAAAAAAATATTGGTCTAACCTTTCAAAGCCTCCGCACCGCTTACAATTTCAAGAATTTCGTTGGTAATAGAAGCCTGGCGCAATTTATTGTATTGAAGTGTCAAATCTTTAAGCAGCTCAGTGGCATTGTCGGTGGCCTGGTGCATGGCTGTCATTCGTGCTCCGTGTTCCGCGGCATGAGAATCGAGCATGGCTTTGTAAAATTGTATTTTTAAACTTTTGGGAATTAGTTCCTGAATCATATACTCTTTTGAGGGTTCAAAAATATAATCATAAAACTGTTGTGCTTGTTCCTCATTTTCTAATTCAATTGGAAGGAATTGCTCGGTGGTATTTATTTGTGTAGCAGCGTTTAAAAACTGGTTGTAAACCAGTTCTACCTTGTCGTATTTTCCATCTACAAAACGCTTCATAATTTTTTCGGCTAAAAGGTAAACATGATCAAAATCAAGGGTGTCGAAAAGTTCATGTTGGCTTTCCACCACATTCATTCCCCTGAGTTTAACTTGTTTTTCAGCTTGCCTGCCGATGCAGATAAAATCAACTTCACCCAGTTGAAACTGAAGGCTGTATTTATTATGAACCAACTCAACCGATTTTTTGGCAATATTCATATTAAATCCGCCACACAAGCCCCGGTTCGATGAAACCAGCACAATTAATATCTTTTCCGGTTCCCTGTGTTGGGTATAAACCGATTCGTCTGCGCCTTCGAGACTGCCTCCGAGTGAAACAAGAATTTGGTGCAATTTGTTAGCGTAAGGACGGATTTGCAATATAGCATCCTGTGCTTTTTTAAGCCGGGCTGCTGAAATCATCTTCATTGCACTGGTAACCTGCCGGGTAGTTTTAACTGAACCTATGCGTGTACGTATTTCTTTTAAACCTGCCATGTTTTAAAAATTCAGCCTTTTTTTAAGTATTTGGCAGCTGCTTCTGCAGCTACATCAGTAAGAACCCGTTCAATTTTTTCAGTCATATTTCCTTCTTTTATGGAATCGAGCACATCGCGATGCTCCATTTCCATAAGCTCAAGGAACGTATTTTCAAATTCCTTTGCCTTTTCTGTCGGAACAGCTCTTAACAATTCATTTACCCCGCAGTAAATAATGGCTACCTGGTGTTCCACTTTCATAGGAGAATACTGATTTTGCTTTAGTATTTCCATGTTCTTTCGGCCTTTGTTGAGCACGCGCATGGTGGCTGCATCGAGGTCGGACCCAAACTTGGAAAATGCTTCCAGCTCCCGGTATTGCGCCTGGTCAAGTTTCAGAGTGCCGGCAATTTTTTTCATGGATTTAATCTGTGCGTTTCCGCCTACACGCGAAACAGAAATACCTACGTTAATCGCCGGTCTGAAACCGGAGTTGAACAGGTTCGATTCCAGGAATATTTGTCCGTCGGTAATGGATATTACGTTGGTTGGAATATAAGCCGAAACGTCGCCAGCCTGGGTTTCAATAATTGGGAGCGCAGTTAGCGAGCCGCCTCCTTTTACCTTGTTTTTCAGACCTTCGGGCAAATCGTTCATTTGGGCGGCAATTTCGTCTGATTCTATTATTTTGGCTGCACGTTCGAGCAACCTGGAATGCATATAAAAAACATCACCCGGGTAAGCTTCGCGGCCGGGAGGACGACGCAAAAGCAGCGAAACTTCGCGATAAGAAACAGCCTGTTTTGAAAGATCGTCGAGCACAATTAAAGCATCGCGGCCAGTATCGCGGAAATATTCACCGATGGCCATTCCGGCATAGGGCGCATAAAACTGAAGTGCCGCCGGGTCCGATGCAGTGGATGACACAATAATGGTATAATCCATTGCTCCTTGTTTTTGAAGTGTGGAGGCAATATTGGCCACTGTTGATCCTTTTTGCCCAATGGCAACATAAATACAGTAAACCGGTTTCCCTTTTTCAAAGTTTTCACGCTGGTTGATAATGGTATCAATGGCCACAGCGGTTTTTCCGGTTTGCCGGTCGCCAATAATCAGTTCGCGCTGGCCGCGGCCAATGGGAATCATGGCATCAATAGCTTTCAGCCCGGTTTGGAGCGGTTGTTTAACCGGTTGCCTGTAAATTACACCCGGCGCTTTTCGTTCCAGCGGAAATTCAATAAGTTCACCTGTTATGGGACCTTTCCCGTCTATTGGTTCGCCAATGGTATTGATTACCCTGCCAACCAGGTTTTCACCAACATTAATGGAGGCAATGCGCTGAAGCCGTTTTACCGTGTCGCCTTCTTTAACTTCTTCGGAAAGGCCAAGCAATACCGCACCTACATTATCCTCTTCAAGGTTCAGAATAATACCTTTTATTCCGCTTTCGAATTCAATCATTTCGTTTGATTCTACATTCGAAAGGCCGTAAATACGGGCAATTCCATCGCCAACCTGCAAAACGGTGCCCACTTCTTCCAATTCGGCTTCCGACTTGAAGCTTTCCAGTTGCTGCTTCAGAATTTCAGATATTTCAGCCGGTTTAATGTTTATCATTTTTAATATTTTCTTTTTTGAAATTTTTTACAATTGTGTTTTCAGCATTTCCTGTTTTATTTTATTAAGTTTTGTTAAAATGCTGGCATCGTATTGTTTATTGTCAATACGCAAAATCATTCCGCCAATCAGATGTGGATTTACTTTTGCCGAGAGTTCAACTTGCGTTCCCAACTCGTTTTCCAGAATTTTTGCTGCTTTTTCCAGCAACTTTTTATCCATTTCCTGTGCAGTGGTAATTACTGCTGTTTTTATATTTTTTTCTTTTCGGATGAGTGTTAAAACGTTTCTGCATATCAATGGAATAAATACTTCCCGGTTGTTTTGTGTAACCAGTTCGAGAAACTGTAAGGAAAGCGCACTTATTTTTTTCTGAAATATGAGCTTTATAATGTGCACTTTTTCCGAAGTTTTAACCACAGGGCTTTTTAGCAGCAGGATAAAATCTTCCGACTGGCTGCAAGCATTTGAAATCAAATCCATGTCCTCCTTAAGCGAAGAAAGCTGGTTTTTTTCTTTAGCAAGCGAAAAAATTGCTTTGGCATACCTTACTGTTATTGCGCTTTCATCCATTCCTTCAGTTCAGTTTTATTTCGTCAATAAGCTTATTCACCATTTCCTGTTGCTGTTTGTTTCCAGCCAATTCTTTCCTTATTACTTTTTCTGCAATCAAAAACGAAATTTCGGTCATTTGCCGCTTCATTTCGTTAATGGCTTTTGCTTTTTCGCTTTCAATTTGCTGACGTGCATTTTCTATATTTTTTTGAGTTTCGAAGGAAGCTTTTTCTTTGGCTTCTGCAATAATGCCGTCTTTAAGATTCATGGCTTCGCGCAGAATATTTTCTTTTTCTTTGCGTGCTTCGGCCAAAAGCTGTTCATTTCCGGCTTTCAATTCTGCCATTTCATCTCGGGCCTTTTCTGCTGCATTTAATGCATTTTCAATGGATTCTTCGCGCTCATACAATGCATTTAGAATGGGCCTCCATGCAAATTTTTTCAATACAAATGCCACCACTCCAAAAATAATGACCATCCAGAAAATTGTTCCCACATTTGGCGTAACCAATTCCATAATCAGTACTATTTATATTTATTTCAATTTTTTTAGAATAAAGAAAACAGTACCTCAGGCAATCCCTGAGGATACTGTTTTAATTTGATTGTTACACGAAAAGAACCAGTGCACAAACAATTACTGCAAAGAAGCAAACTCCTTCAATTAGCGCTGCAGAAACAATCATGTTGGAGCGAATATCTCCACTTGCTTCCGGTTGGCGGGCAATGGCTTCCATTGCGCTTGCACCAATGCGACTAATACCATAGGCAGCACCAATTGCTGTTAAAGCTGCTCCCAGGGCTGCACCCATCTCACTGAAACTGGCTGCACTGTCGGTTACTTGTAACAATACGCTTAAAATAGCTGAAAACATAGCATTTAATTTTAAAAATGAATATTAATGGTGTTCTGCCGAAGCCATTCCAAAATAAATGGCAGACAACAGTGTAAAAACATAAGCCTGAATAAATGATACCAATACATCGAGCAGCGTAATAAATACGGCAAATGCAACCGAAATGGGGCTAACCCCAAAACCTGCCACAGGGCCCATTAAACTGCCGAAAATAAATATTAAACTAATAAAAACAGTAACAATCATGTGCCCGGCCAGCATGTTGGCGAACAAACGTACCATCAGTACAAATGGTTTCGTAATCATTCCTGTCATTTCCAAAAGTGGCATAAGTGGAATAGGGAGTTTTAGCCAGGTTGGCACATCAGGGTTAAAAATTTCTTTCCAGTAATGTTTGTTCCCGCTAATGTTGGTAACAAAAAATGTAAAAAGTGCCAGTACCATAGTCACAGAAATATTTCCGGTAACGTTGGCTCCAAAGGGAAAGATGGGAATCAGTCCTAACAAATTGGTTAATAAAATAAAAAAGAAAAGTGTGAGGAGCGATGGCATGTATTTTTTATAATGTTTTTCTCCAATTGATGGGCGTGCAATTTCGTTCCGAATAAATAAGATAACTGGTTCAATGAGGTTTTGTGTACCGGAAGGCGCTCTCCCCCTGTTGTGCCTGGCTTTTTGTGCGGCAGCAAAAAGCAGGGAAAGCAAAACAATGGCTGAAAAAATTGCACCGGCAACTACCTTGGTAATTGAAAGATCAGTGGGGCGACCAATTTCATGGCCTTGTTCATCCAGTTCAACAATTTTCCCATTAAATTCTTCAGTGTGTGAAATCCGAAATCCTTTATAAGCATCATGCGCGTGGTGAAATTTTGACGACATAAAAACATGGAGTTTTTTTCCGTCGTGTAATTCGGGGGATTTGCTGTATAAAATTACCGGGAGTGGGATGCTGAAATGTTTGTCGCCGTATGAAGCAATATGCCAGTCGTATGCATCCAAAACGTGTTCAATAACAAATTTTCCTGCATCAAATTTCTCTTCAGCATTTGGGTCACCGTCAATGTGGTTTTGGTGGTCCCCCTCATTTTGGGCTGCCACCGGATTTAACCAGAAGACAGCCAGCACTATGGTCAGAAACAGCCCTTTGAAAAATGTCGGCATAGTTTTATTCTGTTTTACAAGCTTCACAAAAATAAAAGAATTTTCAACTCAGGTGAACTTATTTGGTATTAAATTCCAAATAAAAAAAGACAACCTGGTGTTTTGTTGATATATATCAATGTTTTAATTATCAGATATTTATTTTTTTAAGTTTTTCGAAATTTTGGTTAGTTCTGCCACTTCCAAAAAAGTAAAAACAAGGTAGAAAATGACCAGGCAGACTACAAAAACGGCGGCATTTTCGGGCCTTTTTGCAAGGTAAATAAATGCAAAAGCTGAATAAAGTACCAGCCTGAGAAATGAGACAAGTAAGCTAATACGGGAAAACCGGGCCATATCTTTTTTTGCCACCTGCAACTGAAAAATGAAAGTAACCAGTGTAATGGTTAAAAATACCAGCATCATCCAGGGTAAAACAGCAATGTATTTATCAGGTACAAAATAGGTAAAAACAATGAACCCAAATGCGAATAAAATTAAAGCCGCAGCTAATGTTTTAATGATGAACTTTTTTAATTCCCCGTTCATTTTTTTAACAAGTTTCGAATTGAATAATAAATTGCGCCAATTACCGAAAGAATCATGAGTCCCAGCGTAAATCCTTTGAATTCGTTTTCCATCCACTGATCGATTTTATACCCCAAAAATGTTCCAAGTGCAATCATACCCATCATTTCGAAAGCCATGCTGGAATACCGAATTAAAGAGTCAAACTTTTTTTTGTTCTTTTTGAATTGGCTTTTCATTTTTTTCTTTGGCGTCTCCCATGGTGCAGGTTCCGGTGAAAAGGGACCCTGGTTCAACAGACAATTTTCCTGCAACTACATCACCAAAAATCCGTGCGGATGATTTCATGGTGAGCAATTCCGATACGGTAATCTTTCCTTTCAAATATCCTGAAACTTCAATGTTGTTGCAGTCAATTTCCCCTTCAACTTTGCCTTTAGGACCAATTACCAGCCTTCCCCTGGCGTTGATATTTCCGTTTAGTTCACCGTCAATCCTGATGTCACCATTTGCTGAAATGTCTCCTTTTATTAATGTTCCTTCGTTAATAATGTTTATGGATTGGTTAAGGTTGTCGCCATAGTTTGATGTTTGTTTTGCCATTTTAAATTTCATTTTTTGTTATGTTCATTGAAACTGGAAAACCATAATATTTTTGTCAGGTTTTTCTGAAGACAATCTAACATGTTCCTGTTTTAAATTAAATTTTTAAATAAAACCGGATTTTAGGTAAAATATTCTTTCTTCTATAAAAATCCGGCTGAAATTACAAATAATTCCTTGTACAACAATGATTGCGGTTAATTTTATCTATCCAGAAAGAATTCAGGAAGAACCAGCGATTTCTATTTGAAATAACATCAAATAATCAAAGGCTGTCATAAGCCCATTTCAGGTAAACACTTCCCCATGTAAAACCTGCCCCAAATGCAGCCAGAATAATGTTATCGCCTTTTTTAAGTTTTTGCTCATAATCCCAAAGGCAAAGGGGGATTGTAGCGGCAGTGGTATTACCATATTTTTGGATGTTAATCATTACTTTGTCTTTATTTACTCCCATTCTTCTGGCAGTAGCATCAATAATGCGCATGTTGGCCTGGTGCGGAACCAGCCAGGCAACATCTTCAGGTTTTAACTGGTGGCGTTTCATAATTTCGGCGGCAACATCGGCCATGCCGGTTACAGCATATTTAAAAACGGTCTGACCTTCCTGGAAAACGAAGTGTTCATCTTTTTGAACTGTTTCGAAGGAAGCCGGCCGCAATGATCCGCCTGCTTTCATGTGAAGGTGGTGGCGACCCAGCCCGTCAACATGATGAATGTAGTCCATCACCCCAACATCGTCAATGGTAGGTTCCAGCATAATAGCTGTTCCGGCATCGCCAAAAAGCGGACAGGTTGTGCGGTCTTTGTAATTGGTGATGGCCGACATTTTATCAGCGCCCACAACAATAACCTTGCGGTATCGACCCGATTCAATAAACTGGGTTGCGGTAGCCAGGGCGAAAATAAATCCGGAGCAGGCAGCATTCAAATCGAAACTCCAGGCGTTGTGAATATCGGTTTTGTGAGCAATTATGTTGGCTGTGGCCGGAAAGGGCATGTCAGGTGTGATGGTGGCACAAATGAGCAGATCTACATCATCAGGTGAAGTGTTTGTTTTTTTCAGCAGATCCTTAACTGCTTCTGCTCCCATAAAGCTGGTTGCTTTTCCTTCTTCTTTTAAAATACGACGTTCCTTAATTCCAATGCGCTGCATGATCCATTCGTCTGATGTATCAACCATCGTACTTAATTCGTCATTTGTCAACCGGTATTCCGGCAAGTATGCTCCCACACCTGTAATTGCTGCCCTTATTTTAGCCATTTGAATATATATTTTTCTTAACAGGGCGCGAAGATATAAGGAATATAAGACGAAAAGGTATTGGATTGGGAATAAAGGGTTAGGATGTTAAATAATACTTAAGTTTTTGTTGAACAATCAAAGTTAAAATTCGAAAAGTCCGGGGGAATAAGTCAAAAAAAAAGCTGGCCATTTTTTTTTGACCAGCTCTTTTTTTAAACTGCAATTTCCTTTTCAATTACCTGCTTGCCTCTGTAATATCCGCATTCAGGACAAATGTGATGGTATTTTACCGTTGCCCCGCAGTTTGAACAGGTAGCAAGGGTTGGAAGAGAAGCTTTGTAATGCGTACGTCTTTTGTCCCTTCTTGTTTTCGAAATTCTGCTCTTTGGATGTGCCATGATATTTCAATTTTAATTATTATTCCAGTTTTTCAGTGCCGACCATCGCGGATCGACTATTTCCTCTTTTTCATCCTCTTTGTGTTTGTATTTTTTTAGTTCTTCAAGCATTTCAAGGTTGCATTCCCTTACACCATTTTTTTTAGGGTGAACATGCCTGATTGGGATGCTTAAAACAATATATTCATAAATCAGTTGGGCCAGGTTAATCCGGTGTTCTTCAGGTAAAACCCAAATAATTTCGTCGTCTTCATAATTACTTTCGCCGAACTTCACAAAAAGTTCGCTTTTGTGTTTAATCTTTTGCCGGTATTTTTCGAGGCAACGGTCGCAGGTAAGTTCCACCCATCCGTTTAGTTTAAAAAAAAGTTTCAGAAATGAACTTCTTTTTTCAAGTTTTACCTTCACCTTAATGTTACCAACGCTAACCAGTCCCTGTTCAAAGTGTTCAAAGAACGCATCCCGAACTTCAAATTCGAACTCGTGCAGGCCTTCTTTAAGACCTTTAAACTCCACATCGTATTTTGCTCTCCACCCCATGGTTCGAAAAAAGTGTTGCAAAAGTATAAATTTTTTGGAAACGGGTGAAAGATAGAAAGAAAAATAGTGGATTTCACCCAAATAGATGTTTTCGAAAGCTGGAAACGGGAAAATTATTTCGGTTCATTCTAATCCTGAACCTGCCTTTCTTTTTGCATCTAAAAATTTAGCCCTCATTTCTTTCAATACATTTTGGAAATCCGGATTATCAGCAAGGTTTACAAATTCTTCCGGATCATTTTCATGATCGTATAATTCTTCATTTCCCTGATTAATATTCTCACCCCAGCGGGTATATCTCCAACGGTCGGTTTTCAGGGAACCGTCTTTTCCCTGGTAGGAAACTGTAAAAGCATAAGCTTCAGGGTTTTTAGCCTGCTTACCACTTAAATAACCTGCCAGACTTTTGCCCTGTAAAATTTCCGGCTCATTACCTGAAAACCCACACAATTCGGTAAGTGTGGGATAAAGGTCGAGTAGTTCGGTTATGGTGTTGCACGAAGTTCCGTAATTGTTTTTATAACCCGGAACAGAAATGATGAGCGGAACACGAACGCTTCCTTCCCATAAACTCACTTTTGACCAGCAGTCATGTTCTCCCAGGTTGTATCCGTGGTCGGAAAGGAAAATGACGATTGTTTCATCCCGTAAATTCAATTTGTCAAGAGTGTTGAGCAGGCGGCCCACCTGCTGATCCATAAAGCGCACACTCGCCATGTAGGCACTGATTGTTTGTCGTTTTTGCAGTTCATTCATCCCAAAAACTTTCTCGTTTTGCCGGCGCAATGCCTGTTCCGGAACGTTTTCGCCGATTTTCTGCGGAGGCAAAACCACCTCGTTTTCAGGGTAAGGGGCAAAACAATTTTCGGGTGCAATAAGCGGCACATGTGGCCTGACAAAACCCACAGCCAGGAAAAAAGGCGCGTCCCTTTTTAAGCGCTGCTTGTTTGTCCCGTCTTCCGGGATTTTTCCAGCCCGGTTTTCCAAAATCGCAATGGCCTGGCTTGCTGCCATATAATCAGCCTGTGTTTCTTCCAATTCATCGGAAAGAATCATTCTGGAAAAATTGGAACCGTAATGCGGATTTTTAGGTGAAAGTAATTCCAGTTTACCCTGACTGAGTGTTTCGGGTGCCAGCACATTGTACGTATAATCCCACGATTCGGGCTCATCGCCACCGGGTTCGCCGCGTTCTATTCCACCTGGAACACCCATGTGGTAAATTTTAGAAACTCTGGCAGTAAAATAACCGTTTTCTCGAAAAAAGCCAGCCATTGAAGGGTGGTTTGCCAACGCAGGAGTTTCCTTTTTGTAGCTTCCTGGTTGATCGTTGTTATTTAATACGCCATTGGTTTCAGGATAGAGTCCACTCATAAACGAAGCTCGCGAAGGTCCGCAAACCGGATACTGGCAATAGGCCCGTGTAAATTGTACTCCTTCGTCAGCCAGCCGGTCGAGATGTGGCGTGTGTTTGTCAATATTCATGTAAGGACCTATTCTGGTGTTCAGGTCGTCGGAAACGATGAGCAGGATGTTGGGTTTTTGGGCAT
>JAZBNQ010000324.1:0-3781 GCA_036350775.1 Mariniphaga sp. | reverse complement strand
TCCGTATCCGGGTAAAGCTAAAAACTGAATTTCAGGTTTTTTCTCTTTGTAATTTACTTTTTCGAAGTATTTGTCCGTTATTTTTCCGCCTGCAACTACTTTTGCGCCATTCACCATCAACCTGTCCAATTCATATAATTTGGTTTTAAATGCATGGGCAGTCATAGCCGGCAAGCCTTTTTTATTTTCCAGCCTTACTCTTACCCGGTTCAGGTTTCCACCTAACTTTTTTATATCATAAACTTCCATTTCAATTTCAGGTGTATGCTGTGCTGAATGTAAGACAACAGAAGCATTTCGGTGAACCAAATCGGGCAGCATAAAAGGGTGGGGAAGACGTGAACTCATTTTTACCCAACCTCCAATTTCAATTTCACCAAACTGCGGATGAACGAATTTTTCCCAATCTTTATACAATTCACCCTGGGTCAGGTAGTCGTTGAATTCTAACAATTCACGATTACGATCAGGTGAACCGCCGCGCCCTGAAAAGCCCGAATCATCCTGCCTTTGGTTTTCATTTTTCGATCGGAAAGTTTCCTGTTCACGCATAAATAATTCACCAACAAAACCGAGTATTCCGTTAATAAAATACAAGTGGGTGGTGAAATCGCCATAGGTTGGATAAAGATCATGCGAAGCATGGTAAACATAGCCGGGAGTCATTTTCAGGGCTTCGTTTCCAACCACATCGAAAGCAGCGATATCTGAAGGATCGAGGCGAATCGATTTATCAGCCGGTGCACGAAGCCACATTCCGCCAGTATTATGAAATGCATATCCAACGATGATATTCGGGCGGGCTGCAATGTATTCTGCAATGGCTTTCAGGCCCACTCCTGATAGTGGAAAATCTCCGGCTCCCCGCTGAACATAAGGTGGCATCCAACTGCTTCCCCAGTTGCGATTGGGGTCCAGGTATCCTTCAGCATCTTCGTTTAACCGGCCATCTCTGTCGTTATCAATTCCTTCATACCCAAGCAGCGTGTATTCCCCTTTTTCCCCGGGTTTTACGCGCACCATATTGCGCGGGTCTTCCGGATCGGATTTGTACTGCCCATAAGGGTCTTTAATGCGCATTTGAGTAATATTACCATCGCCATCCAGATCGTCGGGTCCGTCTTCATCAAATAATCCATCGCCATCGTCATCATAAGATACGCGGATACTGCGGTTGGAACTGGGCGTATTCCCTTCTTCAAAAAAGTAATATCGTCCATCCACATTCACCACGGGAATAATGTAATGGGCGTTTCTATCCACCGCCTTTGTAATTTGTTCATTTTCTCCGTATTTGGTGAGCAGCATGTTTGCGTAATAAAGGCAAACCTCGCCTGCCTGAATTTCGTTACCGTGAATATTTCCATCCACATAAACTCCGGGTTTGTCAAGTTCATTACCAGTATCGGGATTATTAATGGTGAGGGCATAAATTTCACGGCCCTCCTCGCTTTTGCCTACCACATCCAATTTGGTTAGTTTAGGATAAGCCTGATTTAAGGCTCTGAGCGCTTCTTCAACTTCAGCCAGGTTGTAATACCGGTCGAAACGCAACGGGACTTCAATTTTTCCTTTGTTTGCCGGATAACCTGAAAAAGCCAGAGAAACCAGCATTATCAATACTATTAAATGTTTCATGATTACCCTCCGATTTTGATGTGTTTAACTTTTTCTCCGAAAACCGCTGATTCCAGTTTGGCAGAAATTTCAGCTTTTTTATCTGTTCTGATTAGCCAGGTAAGTTTCCGAACCTGATTTCCGCCAATACTGCCAATCGGGGTTCGGGCGGATCCTTCAAGAATTTCAAAATCACCTTCCAGAACCACAACCACCGGCGCCGGTTGACTGTTTCGCTGACCCATTGCAATGGGATAAGCCAGAAAACCATTGTTTTGAATGTACAATTCGAGTTGGAAAACTCCAGCGCCCAATTTTGTAATCTTTTCTTCGGCAATTGAAATTTCCGGGAGTTTTTTTGTGAGTTGCAAAAACCAGGGAAGTTGAACAGAAAGCAGTGAATCAAGATGCTCCGGACCGGGTGTGGATTCCATGTATGGAGCAAAGCCGCCAATTTCTACTTCGCCTAAATCGGGGTGCTGGTATTTTTGCCATTCTGCAAAACCTTTTCCGTTCCATTCTTTTTCCGACCATGCCAGCAAGGCTTTTTCCTTATCACTCAATTCACCTTCCTTTTCCTGTTTCGGCATATTTTTCATCATTCCGGCCATCTGCTTGGGCGATAATTTTCCCGATTCCATCATTTCAATAATTCCTTTTGCCGAAAAACGGTCGGGTGCATTTTTGGCTTTTAAAAAGGCTGTAATTTTTTCTTCACCCAAAGCAATAAATTCGTCTGCTTCCATTTTTTCTACTTCTTCAAGCGATAGTGAATTATCTTCTTCACTTTTTTCTTCTTTCACTTTAGGAATTGAAAACAGATTCATACTGAATGAAGGAACGCCCAAATGATAATAGGCCCAAAGTTCGAAAGAGCCGTCTTTGGCCGGTTCCGGATCAAGGTTTTCAATGCTGAAATTTTTTGTTTTCAGGTATTCTTTATATTCTTCCGAGAACTTTGAGTAGAACTTCAGATCATCTTCCTGCGGGTTCACAACCGCTCCCAAACCAAGCATTCCGGCTACCATTGATGGAGTAACTTCCATGCCGGGCGGTACAACTTCCTTCACCATCTCAATGACTTCATCCATCGTATAATTCTGATTTTCATCTGCATTTAACATGCGGGCATAGCGGCCCGGTAGTTTAATCCGGTCTAGATTTACCTCTCCTTTCCGGCCTCCTTTTGGAGGGATCAGGCAAAAGTTGGAACTTCCCAACGTATAAACCATTGCAATTTCGGGGCGGTCAAAAATGAATCGTAAAATCCCGTAAACTTCGGGAGTTTGTCCCGGCCAAAGTCCTGCTTCCTTTTTGCTGGTTGGAAAAAGATGGGGAAAGGCAATCCCCACATTTATACCTCCTTCTCCATCTTCGTTGAACTGGCCGTCGCCATCGTTGTCAATTCCTTCTGAATAAATTTTGTACTCGCCCCGTTCGCCCTTACCTGAATTGGCAAGCACCATAATCCGGGGATCGTTTTTGGAAATAATATGCGTGCCATCCATACTTTTTATGCGCATTTGGGTAATGTATCCGTCACCGTTCAAATCGTCGTAACCATCTTCATTCAAGGCTTCGTCGGCATCGTTATTTATTTCGAAAGCGTTAACCGAACGGCCATATTTTACATCAGCAAAAAAACCTTTGGCAGCATCGGGGTTAGGGTTTGGCAAAATATACCACTTTAATCCCGTAGTGTAACTTGTTGAATCGGTAAGCATTTTTGCCAAACGCAACGCCCCTTGCGTAGAAATTGGAATGTTGCCTTCAAAATTGGCGCCTACAAATACAGCAGGTACTCCGGTTTGGCTACTTCCAATTTCCAAAACAGTTATTGGTTCACCTCCCGGACTTGTTGCAATATTATGAAGCCTTGTATTCCCGGCATTTTTCTGTTGAATCTCTTCCAGCATTTGCTGAACTTCTTCTACATTGTGGTATTTGCTGCCGGGATTATTACTTTGTGCATAAATCACAATGGTTGGTGACAGCAAAAGGCATAAAATCAAATTTAGAATTGTTTTTTTGAGCATGGTCGAAATTGTTTGTAAAACCTATATTTGACTGAAATCCATTGGAGTTAAAAATATTTTTCTCACTTTACTGACCGTGTCGGCGTATTCTTCTTTTACCCGCATGGTTTTCCATTCGTCGCTCGCAC
>JAZBNQ010000323.1:0-8219 GCA_036350775.1 Mariniphaga sp. | reverse complement strand
TAAACTATCTTTTTTTGTTGAGTTCCAGCTAAGATATGTGAATGCAAAAAATGCAGTTTATTTTCCACGCGCAAGGTCAATTCCCATTTTATGGCCTTTGTAGGTAGCTTTTGAAAATGCCTTGAGTACCTGTTTTTCGTAGCGCTGGTCCACTTCAAAAAACGAAAAATTCTTCATCACTTCTATGTCTCCTATTTCAACACTTTTATCTGGCAAATGCTCATTAACCAGGTCAATAATCGTACGTTTGTTAATTCCGTTTTTCTTTCCGAGTGTAAAAAAGAACCTTGAAAATTCGTAGCCTCCTCTTTTTCTGCTACCACGATCGCTCCTGTCATTTCGGCCAGTGCGTTCATAGCGGTCGTTACGTCCTCTTTTGTCGCGTCTTCCTCTTTCTTGTGGTTCAAAGTCACGTCCGCTGTGCCGCGATTCATCTACATTAATGTCGGGCGCATTTTCGTAATATTTTAAAAAGCGGTTAAACTCAAGAGAAACAAAACGTTTAATAAGATCTTCACGCTCGAGCCATGAAAGTTTTTTATAAATAACCGGCATAAACTGGCCAATTTCGGCTTCGTTCACTTCGGTTTTTTCCATTTTATCTATCAGGCTGAACAGTTGTTTTTCGCATATTTCCTTACCCGATGGAACAGCTTTTTGAATGAATGTTTTGTTCACCTTTTTTTCCACCTGGCGCAGTTTACCTTTTTCGCGCAGGTGAATTAAAGTTACTGAAATTCCTTTTTTTCCTGCTCGCCCGGTACGTCCGCTGCGGTGAATATAAATTTCCGGATCATCAGGTAAATTGTAATTTATTACATGCGTCAGGTCATTAACATCGAGGCCGCGGGCAGCCACATCGGTTGCTACCAGCATCTGCAAATGTTTACCACGGAAACGCGCCATCACGTGGTCGCGCTGAGCCTGCGAAAGGTCGCCGTGAAGCGCGTCCGCGTTATAACCATCCTGCATTAGTTTGTCTGCAACGTCTTTGGTTTCAGCACGTGTACGGCAAAAAATAATTCCGTAAATATTCGGATTAATATCGGCCACCCGTTTAAGCGCAATATAGCGGTCTTTTGCATGTATCACGTAATAATGGTGTTCCACATTTTCGGCACCGGTATTCTTTTTTCCAACCGAAATTTCGTGTGGGTTGGTCATGTACCTGTTGGCAATGGAAACAATCTCTTTGGGCATGGTAGCCGAAAAAAGCAGGGTTTGTTTTTCTTTAGGCGAAGTTTCCAGGATAGCATCCAAATCATCTTTGAAACCCATGGAAAGCATTTCGTCGGCTTCGTCGAGTACAAGCCATTTTATAGCGTTTACCTTTAGCTTTTTGCGCTTAATTAAATCGAGCGTACGGCCCGGAGTTCCCACTACAATGGACGCACCCCGATCCAGTTGGTCTATTTGTTTTCTGATGTCGGCGCCGCCATAAACCACGGCAATGTTGATTTTTTTTGTAAACTTCGAAAAATTGGTCAAGTCGCTGGCAATTTGCATCGCCAGTTCCCTGGTTGGGCTCAGAATTAAAGACTGAGTATGATTTCCTGAAGGGTCAATCTGTTGAATAATAGGCAGGCCAAAAGCAGCGGTTTTTCCTGTTCCGGTTTGTGCCAGAGCCACCATATCGGTGTTGTTTTCCAATAAAAAAGGAATGGTTTTTTCCTGAATGGGGGTGGGCGATTCAAAACCCAGCAATTCAACAGCTTGCTGAAGTTCGGGGCTGAGACCCATCTCGTTAAATAATGTCATTTAAATACGTCTAAAATTTGTGGGCGCAAAGGTAACCTTTTTTAATGTATTTCAGGTATTTATGCCATTTTAATTGATGTTTTAACAAATACATAATTCTGCTTGGCGGTTTTAATATTTTTTAAAACGGGTGTAAAAGAAATTTCAACCGAAATCCGTTACATTTGTTTGATTTTTGTACCAATTCATTTGAATTGTATGGAAAATAGAAAACATAGAAAAAAGACTGTTTTTTTTATTCGGTTGATTTTAATGGGATTAGTAATTGTATTTTTTTCTTTTGGATTGAAAGCACAAAACGATACCATTGTGCCAGTTGATGAAGATCCGGAAATACTGTTGCGCAAAATAAATATCAGGGATTTTACGGATGGTGGCTTTAATTTTTGGAATGACGATTTTTCAGGTCATTGGGCAGGAGTTGATTTTGGGTTTAATTTGTTTGTAAACCAGGATTATTCGGGGTATTCCAGCGACTTTATGGAAAACGACATTTTTCGCTCCAATACCACCCACCTTAATTTTATTCAGCAAAGTATTGGTCTGCAGCGAAACAGAAATACAATTGGACTTGTTACCGGTTTGGGGTTGCAGCTTAAAAGTTACCGACTGGAACAGAATACCACCATTGAAAGACGCGAAAACGGCAGAATTGAACCACAAATTCTTTATTTTGAACAGAATCAAAAATCGAAGTTGTCGATTGTTTCATTAATGGTTCCTTTGCTTGCTGAGGTTCAAATCCCATTAAACCATTATAAAAACCGGGTTTATATTTCAGGTGGGGCTTTTGGAGGCATTCGCCTGGGCAGCCATACAAAAATAAAATACCGGGTTGACGGGAAAAAGGAAAAACTGAAAACCCCGGGACACTATTCATTACAAGATTTTAATTACGGTTTAATGGTTAGAGCCGGGTACCGCTGGGTAAATGTTTTTGTAGCTTATGAACTAACCCCCTTTTTTAAAGAAGGTATGGGACCGCAACTGACCCCGGTAACATTTGGAATTACATTAATAAGTTTTTGAAAAAAAATATGAGACCTTATATTTTAGAAGAAACCAACTGGAAACAGATTAAAATTCAACAGTATGATGTGGCCATTCTTCCATGGGGTGCCACGGAACCACACAATTACCATCTGCCATTCGGAACCGATTCACTCGAAACAGCCCGTATTGCTGCCGATGCTGCCCAAAAAGCATGGGACAAAGGGGCAAAAGTGATGGTATTGCCAACCATTCCGTTGGGTGTTCAAAATCCCGGGCAAATTGAAATGCCGTTTTGCCTGCATACGCCTCCATCCACTCAAATCATTATCCTCGAAGATATTGTCAGGGCTCTTTACAACCAGGGAATCCGAAAACTGGTTGTGATGAACGGGCATGGTGGAAATGATTTCAAACCGATTATACGCGAGGTTTTACCAAAGTACCCGGGAATGTTTATTGCACTGAACGAATGGTTTAAACTGGTTCCCAACTCCCAGTTTTTTGAAGAAGAAGGCGATCATGCCAACGAAATGGAAACCAGCATTATTCTGCATTATTTTCCTGAATTGGTTTTGTCGCTTGAAGAAGCTGGTGAAGGGAAAGCAAAAACATTTAAATTAAAAGGTTTGGCTGACAAAACAGCCTGGACACCGCGCCAATGGAATAAAGTTTCGGAAGACACCGGAATAGGAAATCCTAAAAAAGCTTCGGCTGAAAAAGGAAAAAAGTTTGTAGAATTGGTTTCCTCAATGATTGGGAAGTTTTTAGTTGAGCTGGCAGAAAGTGATCTGGAGGATTTGTATGAATAGTTTAAAACCCAATAATTATCATTTCTTAAATTCATAAAATTTCTGTTATTGCATTAAAATAAAATAGCAGAAACATGAAACTCTTATTGATTAGTAACTCAACCATGGCAGGAGAAGCCTACCTGGATTACCCAAAATATGAAATTCAGAAATTCCTGGGAGAAAAACCAGTAACCGCGTTATTCATTCCCTACGCAGCCGTTACTTTTTCGTTCGATGATTATTGCGCGAAAGTAGAAGAGCGTTTTGCCGAAGTAGGCCACCATATTGTTGGCATTCATACCTTCTCCAATCCGTTAAAAGCGATTGAAGAGGCCGATGCTATAGTGGTGGGGGGTGGAAATACCTGGCAACTTGTTCGCATGATGCACGACCGGAAGCTGATGAATCCGATACGCGAGAAAGTATTTAACGGAACACCTTATATTGGCTGGAGTGCCGGAGCAAATATAGCCTGCCCCACTCTACGTACCACCAACGATATGCCCATTATCGATCCGCATGGATTTGAGTGCATCGGGTTAGTTCCTTTCCAGATTAACCCGCATTACCTCGATGCCCATGCACAGGGTCACGCCGGCGAAACCCGCGAACAACGAATTGAAGAATTTATTGAGCTGAATCCGGAGATATTTGTGGCAGGTTTGCGTGAAGGAACAATATTAAAACTGGAAAATGATAAACTGGAGTTAATTGGAGACAGGAAATGCCGTATATTCAAAAAAGAGAAAAGGCCAGTTGAACTTTCTAGCGGCGATGATTTCAGCTTTTTAATGAAAGATAGTTTTTACCTTTAAGATTTTAACAAACTTTTAGTATTCACATAACCCACTGTTTAAATTTGGAGGAATTTAACCTGCTAACTGTCTGATTGAAACATAAAGTGAACAATTCACTACCTTTGGGGTGAAAAATCGGACAGAAAATGGAATTACTTTCAAATAATTATTTCGCGCTATTTTTAATTGTTGCTCTGGGATTTATCCTTGGGCGAATAAAAATTTTTGGGCTTTCGCTCGATGTATCGGCCGTTATTTTTGTGGCCCTGGTTTTCGGTCATTACGGCGTGGTAATTCCCGAAGATTTTCAATACCTCGGTTTGGTGTTGTTCATTTTCACCATCGGAATTCAGGCCGGACCTGGATTTTTCGAATCGTTTAAAAAAGAAGGCCGGCAACTGGCTTCGTTTGCCACGATACTTATTCTGGCGGCAGCACTTTTTACTGTTGCAACTGTTTACATTTTCAAAATTGACAAAAATATTGCAGTAGGCCTTTTTACCGGCGCACTTACAAGCACACCCGGTCTTGCGTCGGCAATTGATATAACCGGTTCACCACTGGCTTCCATTGGTTACGGTGTGGGCTACCCGTTTGGTGTAATAGGTGTTATTCTATTTATTCGGTTTCTGCCAAAAATACTTGGTGTTTCACTTAACAGGGCTGAGGAAGATTACCATTCGAAAATGAAGGATGAATTCCCGGAAATCATTCGGAGGAATTTTGTGGTTGAGAATGAAAATGTAGTAGGCAAATCGATAGGAGACCTGAAAATAAGATATATGACCAAAGCAGTGGTTTCACGTGTTGTTCATAATGGTCTGGCTATTACACCCAAACCTGAAACCATTTTATATCATGGCGATTTGATAAAAGCCGTCGGAACAGAGGAAGCTTTAAAACGGGTTGAATTGTTAATCGGCTCGCCAACAGAAGAAGAAATCCCACTGGATCCGAATTACGATGTCCGCACGGTATTAGTCACCAATAAAGAAGTGGTAAATAAAACCATCGGGCAGATTAATCTGCTGCATACTTACAATGCCACAATTACACGTATTAGGAGGTCGGGGATTAACATTTCGCCAACACCCAACTCGAAACTGCAGTTTGGCGATAAGTTGATAATAGCCAGCAGCAAAGCAAATATGGAAATGGTAGCCCGCATTTTTGGAGACGACCAGAAACGTCTTTCTGATACTGACATTCTTCCCGTTGCACTTGGAATTATTTTGGGTGTTTTGGTTGGAAAAATAAACATTGCAATGGGGAATTTTTCCTTCAGTCCGGGGCTTACCGGCGGGGTGCTTATTGTCGCACTTGTATTAAGCCGTGTGGGAAAAACCGGGCCCATTTTATGGACTATGAGCGGAGCCGCCAACCAGTTGCTTCGGCAGTTGGGGCTTATTTTTTTCCTGGCAGCCGTGGGAACCGGCGCAGGAGCAGACATTGTTACAACATTTGAGCAATATGGATATAAGTTGTTTTTATTTGGTGGCGTAATTACAATTGTTCCCATGGTTCTGGCAGCGCTGGTCGGTAAATGGTTTTTCAAAATGAATTTACTGAGCATGCTGGGCGCCATAAGCGGAAGTATGACCAGCACGCCCGGACTTGCAGCAGCCGATTCCATGACCGGTACCAATGCGCATTCCATTGCATATGCTACTGTTTACCCGGTAGCCATGGTGTTGCTTATAGTTGTTGTACAGTTGATTTCACTTTTTCTTTAGCAAATTTTAGCGCCAGGCTGATTCTATTTGGTATATGTCGAGCTTGTTTACAATAACTTCACCTCCGCTTGAAAACAAAACCAAATCATCAGCTCCTTTTTCCGGAGTAAAATTATTGGAAATAGCCACTTGCCCTCCGTTGGCAAATACCTCAACTGAGGCCCGGTCAATGAGTATCTCAAGCGTAATTTTATTGTCAATGGCTTGCAGTGGGGCAGTAGTTCCCAGTAGTGATAATGTGCCGCGTTTTACATCGTAAAGAAGTTCAGTTCCTGTATTTTTTTTGCCGTGACGGATAAAAAATCCAAAATTGTTGCAGGTTTTCAAATCGAATTCCCCAACAATTCGCAAACAATCTCCTTTTACCTTTTTTACAATATTCTGGTTAATTCCGGGAATTAGTGTTTCGTTTTCCCAATTGTAATTTTTACCATGCAGCAACTCAATTTCAGAAATGGGTTTTCGGGTTACCTTGTATCCGAAATTGAATTTGGTTAGTTGCAATTCAGTGGGGAAGGTCATCTGACCGTTAAAAGGCATGTCAGGAAATTCACCGCCACGCATCCAGGCAATCTGGAGAACCCGGCCATCTTCTTCGGGAATGTTGCTCCAGGTTTGTGTGGCATAATAGTTTTTTCCGAAATCACTTTTCATTTTGGCGGTTTCAGGCGAAAATTCCTCTCCGTTGAAATTGCCAATCAGGTAGCTGCCATCTCCATCGAACAGCACCCACTTGGTTTCCTCGGGGCGGTTGCTTACCTGCATGGGAACTAAATCGGGGCATTCATAAAATCCGAAAACATGGCTTTTGTACTCCCAGTTAACTAAATTTTCCGAAGTGTAAAACGAAACCCCTTTCGATCGTTCTTCTTCAGTGGTTTTCCGATACAATACCATTACATATTTTTGCGAAGGTTGGTGCCATATTACTTTGGGATCGCGGGCATCGTCTGTTTCATCGAATGGAATTATAGGATTTCCCTCAAATTTTTCCCAGGTGCGACCCCGGTCGGTGCTGTAGGCAATTCGCTGTCCGCAGTGTTGGCTGGTGTAAAAAGCAACCAGTGTTTTTACCTCGCCCTGCTGTTTCCCGAGTAAATTTTTATGGTCCACAATCGCCGAACCCGAAAAAGCGGTACAACGTTCTTTATCTTTCGAATTTTCATCGGGGTAAAGCGCAATAGGAAGATGTTCCCAATGAACCAAATCGGTACTTATGGCATGTCCCCAGTGCATGTAACCCCATTCGTTCCCATTCGGATTGTGCTGGTAAAACAGGTGGTATTCGCCATCGTAGTAAACCAGTCCGTTGGGATCGTTGTGCCAGTTTTTTTCGGGCGTAAAGTGGAACTGAGGCCGGTAGAGTTCGTTGTAATAATTTTTATCCGGTTTCGAAGCGGTTAACAAAAAAACCGAAGCCAATGCAAATAAAGCAATTACAACATTCTTCATAGCGTATATTTTTTCTGAATTTTGGTCTGTTAATACGGTCTGCAAGATAGGAATTTATTGGGATTTTGAATTGTAAATCCAACGGATTTCAATGTTTATAGAAAAGGTTAATGATGTAAAGATTATGGCTCTGGCCATAGTCGAACACACACTTCCTACTGTTTTCTTTCTATAAACATTTGATGCCGTTGGCATCTTTTTTCAAAATAGTATCTTTAACCTCAAAATTGTTTAAATATGAATTACGAAGGCAACATCCTGAAAATGCGCACCGAACTGGCCAAACCGGTTAATTATTATTTGCCGGTGGGCGAACAGGAAATAAAAATGAACGACTTGATTGGCAAAGAAATAAACCTTCATTTTACAGGGCAAATCAACTGCATTTCGTGCGGAAAAGTTACCAAAACCTCGTTTAACCAGGGATTTTGTTACAACTGCCTGCAAACAGCACCCGAGTCCAGCGAATCGGTGGTTCGGCCCGAATTGTCGAAATCGCAATTCGGCATTGCCCGCGACATGGAGTGGGCTGAAAAGCACGACCTCATCGAACACATTGTTTACCTTGCCGTGGCCAGCGAGTTGAAAGTTGGCGTAACCCGGCACCACCAAATTCCCACCCGTTGGATTGACCAGGGCGCCAGCTACGCCATTCAACTGGCCAAAACACCCAACCGCCACATTGCCGGCATCAT
>JAZBNQ010000322.1:0-3494 GCA_036350775.1 Mariniphaga sp. | reverse complement strand
TTCTATTCGGGTTGGAATTACCGGAGTACCGGGTGTGGGGAAAAGTACGTTTATTGAAGCCCTTGGCACCTATATTACTGGAAGTGGAGGCAAACTGGCAGTTTTGGCCATTGACCCGAGCAGCGAGCGTTCCAAAGGAAGTATATTAGGCGACAAAACCCGAATGGAAGAACTTGCCGGCAATAAAAATGCATACATCCGACCCAGTCCGTCAGCTGGCTCGCTTGGCGGTGTGGCACGTAAAACCCGCGAAACCATTGTATTGTGCGAGGCTGCCGGATTCGACCATATTTTTATTGAAACCGTTGGTGTGGGCCAGAGCGAAACGGCAGTTCATTCCATGTCAGATTTTTTTCTGCTTTTGATGCTTGCCGGCGCCGGCGACGAATTGCAGGGAATCAAGCGCGGCATTATGGAAATGGCCGACCTGATTGCCATTAACAAGGCCGACGGGAATAATATGGAAAAGGCACAAATGGCCAAACAACAATACCGGAATGCACTGCATCTTTTTCCCAAAAAAGAATCGGACTGGGAACCTTTGGTATTAACCTGCTCAGCGCTCAGTAAAACCGGGATTAATGAAATTTGGAAGAAAATTGAATCATATAGAGAACTTATAGTTAAAAACGGATATTTTTTCCAACGGCGTAATGCACAATCCACCTTCTGGATGCATGAAACCATCCAGGAACAAATGAAAAGGTCGTTTTATTATCACCCTGAAATGAAAGAAAAAATAAAAGAATTTGAACAACAGGTGCTCAACAATGAAATCAGCTCTTTTGTAGCTGCCGGGAAATTGTTGGAATTCTATTCAGGTTTGAAATGAAAGTTTCATTAAATTTGAAAAATGGATTTGAAACAGAATGATATTGAGAAAATTTACTCCATTTGCAATTTGCATCATGTCGAACGGTTTCATATTTTTGGATCAGCAGCGTCCGGAAATTTAAAAAAGAATAGTGATGTTGATGTTTTAGTACAATTTTCTGATATAGATTTGTATTACTATTTTGAAAATCTGCTTTCCCTGAAAGAAGAACTGGAAAAGTTATTTAACCGGCCAGTAGATATTCTGGAAGAGCAAGCCCTTAAGAATCCCTATTTGAAAAAATCGATTGACCGAAATAAAATACTGTTATATGAACGAAAAGATACTCAAATGGCTTTATGATATTAAAGTAGCAATTGAAGAAATTGATTCATTTTTTGAGGGTGAAGAGAAGAGTATTTTTTTTCTATAAAAAGAAATTGGTGGTTAAGCGGGCAATTGAACGCAATCTTGAAATTATAGGAGAGGCTACAAATAGAATAGTTAAAAAGAATCCTGAAATTGAATTGGAGGATGCTAGAAGTATAATCGGATTGCGAAATTTTATTATACATTCATACGATAATATTACTGACGAAACGATTTGGGCAATCATAATAAATCATTTGCCAAAACTTAAAATCAAAGTTGAAAATTTGTTGCAAGATTCCAATAAAAATTTAGAATAAGAGAGACTAGATCTTAATAAACTTTTCGGGTATCAACATGTTGTTTTAGATTAAAATCAACACTAAAAATAAAAATATGGATTACGATGTATTGGTTATAGGGAGCGGCCCGGGCGGGTATGTTGCTGCCATCAGGGCATCCCAGCTGGGAATGAAAGCTGCCGTGGTTGAAAAAGAAAGTATTGGCGGAATTTGCCTGAACTGGGGTTGTATTCCCACCAAATCGCTGCTAAAAAGTGTACAGGCTTATGAATATGTCAAACATGCTGCCGATTATGGCGTTGCAATTGAAGGTGAAGTGAAAACCGATTTTCCGGCCATGGTAAAACGCAGCCGCGACGTTGCCGGCGGAATGAGTAAAGGCGTTCAGTTTTTGTTCAAGAAAAACAAAATTGAAACCCTTTCAGGTATTGGGAAACTGGCCGGGAAAAACACGGTGGAAGTAACCGATGACTCAGGAAAGAAAAAATCATACAAATCAAAACACATCATTTTGGCAACCGGCGCACGTTCGCGCGAATTGCCCAATCTGAAAATTGATGGTGAAAAAATTATTGGCTACCGCAAAGCTATGGTTCTCGAAAAACAGCCCGAAAGTATGGTTGTTGTGGGATCGGGAGCCATCGGAAGTGAATTTGCCTACTTCTACCAGTCGCTTGGGACGGACGTAACTTTGGTCGAATTTATGCCAACCCTCGTTCCCAACGAAGATGAAGAAGTTGCAAAACAACTGGAACGCTCCTTCAAAAAAATGAAAATGAAGGTATTGACCAATTCAACGGTTGAAAAGGTGGATACTTCGGGTAAAAAATGCAAGGTAACCATCAAAACTAAAAAAGGCGAAGAAACAGTGGAAGCCGATATCGTGCTTTCAGCTGTAGGCATTACACCCAATACCGAAAATATTGGCCTGGAAGAAATGGGTGTAAAAACTGAAAAAGGACGTGTTAAAGTGGATGAATTTTACCGCACCAATGTGGAAGGCGTTTATGCCATTGGCGATATACTCGAAGGTCCGGCACTGGCACACGTTGCATCAGCCGAAGGAATTGTTTGCGTGGAAAAAATTGCCGGCAAAAATCCCGAACCGATTGATTACACTAACATTCCGGGTTGTACTTACACCAGTCCCGAAGTATCGTCAGTCGGACTTACTGAAGCCAAAGCTAAGGAAGCCGGTTATGAAATTAAAGTGGGCAAATTCCCTTTCTCGGCCAGCGGGAAAGCAAGTGCTGCCGGTCAAAAAGAAGGTTTCGTTAAACTGATTTTCGATGCCAAATACGGTGAACTGTTGGGCGCTCACATGATTGGGGGTAATGTTACCGAAATGATTGCTGAAATGGTTGTGGCTAAAAAACTCGAAATTACAGGACACGAACTGATTAAATCCATCCATCCTCACCCAACCATGAGTGAAGCAGTGATGGAAGCAGCCGCTGCTGCTTACGATGAGGTAATACATATTTAGAAAATCTGAAAAAACTTCGTTTAATAAAAACCCGGCAATTTGCTGCCGGGTTTTTCTTTGATTAGTTTTCGAATTAATAATCATATTATTTGAAAATTCCAGAATCACCTGAAAATGAATCAGAATATTTTGTTGTAACATATTTAATTTTAAATTTGCTTTCCAAAATCAGCTACAAAACCGATTACTTACTTGCAATGGAAGTTATAATTGGTGATTTAATTAAAAACCGAATTCTAAATTTTTATCCAATGAAAAGATTAACTTTTTTCCTGGCATTTTTAATGTTTACACCGTTTGTATTTGCCGGTGGTTTGTTAACCAATACAAATCAGAGCGCACAATTTATCCGTATGATGTCGCGAAACGCATCTACCGGTATTGACGCGGTTTATTTTAACCCGGCCGGGTTAATAAAGATGGAAGACGGCTGGCATTTCGCTGTTTATAACCAAACCATTTTTCAAACCAAACCGGTTGACAGTAAGTTTCCGCTGTTAAATGACGGTTACTATGAAGGTGT
>JAZBNQ010000321.1:0-3990 GCA_036350775.1 Mariniphaga sp. | reverse complement strand
TGACAGAGGGGTGAAATAAAGAAAATTCGGTTTTCAGCGATTTAGCTGAAATGAGGTTGGCGTAATACCCCTTGGCTCTGCCACGGGGATAGTCAACTTCAAGAATTTTCTTTATTTGAATTTAAAATTTTCTCCCAAATTCCTTTTTATGTAGATTTGTCCAAATAATTTTAAAATCTGACTTTTTACAAAGAATGTATCATTTAAATTCCTGATTATGATGAAAAAATTAAAAAACACCTTGTTAATTCTTGTATTGGCGCTGGTTTCCCTTACTCCCGTGATGGCACAAAATGCAGATAACGGCCAGGATGTAATTGGCCGCTGGGATCTGACCATTGTAATTGAAGGCGACGACTTGGAAGACCTGGGCCTGTTCCGGCACGGTCTGATGGATGCCGCCGGTTTTCCCGGCTGGCTCGAAGTAAAACTGTCCGGATTCTCAACTTTGGTGGGTTATTATGTGGGCTACGAAGGAAGTGCACGTCCCATTTCAGAAGTGCATTATTCGGCTGAAACCGGAAAATACAGTTTCACCATTCCGCCGCAGTGGATGGACATTGAAGACCTTTATTTTGAATTCAGCCTGGAAAACGACAAGCTGAACGGCTACATGATGCTTGACGGCCACAAATTGCAGTGGACCGGCGTTCGCCAGCCTTCGCTTACCCGCGAAAATCCGCCGATATGGGGAAATCCCAAAAACCTGCTCGACGACAACCTGTCGCGTTGGATTATTCCGGCCAGCAACGAGTTCCGGATGATTGACGGTGTGCTGGTTAATGCAAAAGCCGGCGGAAACCTGGTGACCAAAGAGAAATTCGATGACTTTAAACTAAGCATTGAATTCCGCTACCCCGAAGGAAGCAACAGCGGCATCTACCTGCGCGGACGTTACGAAGTTCAGATTGAAGACAGTCCGGTGAACAAGCCCAGCACCATCAGCATTGGCGGCATTTACGGGTTTATTGAACCTGCCGTTTACGCGGCCAAAAAACCGGGCGAATGGCAAACCTACGAAATTACGCTGGTGGGACGGAATGTGACCATCGTACACAACGGCATTGAGGTGGTTTCCAACCGGCCCATTCCGGGAATTACCGGCGGCTCGCTCGACAGCAACGAAGGAAACCCGGGACCCATCATGGTGCAAGGCGACCACGGACCGGTTGAATTCCGCAAATTCGTGATTACACCGGCCATGTAATGAATTATATTGACATAAATAAAAAACTGTGGAATCAAAAAACAGAAATTCATTATAATTCTGATTTTTATGATGTTGATTCCTTTATTAACGGAAAAGATTCTTTAAACCCGATAGAGATGGGTTTGCTTGGACAGATTAAAGGAAAAAAGATTTTACATCTGCAATGTCATTTCGGGTTGGATACCATTTCACTTGCAAGACACGGGGCAATGGCAACCGGAGTTGATTTTTCTGAAAACGCTATCGGAAAAGCCCGGCAGCTGAATGAAAAGTTGGGAACTAATGCCAGATTCGTTCAAAGTGATGTGTACAAAATCTCCGAGGTTATTCATGAAAAATTTGATATGGTGTTTACCTCTTATGGAGTGGTTGGCTGGCTGCCTGATATGAAAAAATGGGCAAAAATTATAAACCAATTCCTAAAACCCGGTGGAGAATTTATCTTAGTTGAATTTCACCCCATTGTTTGGATGTTTAGCTACGATTTCAAACGGATTGAGTATAAGTATATGGATTCAGCCCCGATTACAGAAGAACTGGAAGGTACATATACCGACAGAAATGCCCCGATTAAAGAGAAATCAGTTTGCTGGAATCACGGGTTGAGCGCTGTTCTTGACTCACTTATAAAAGCAGGATTAAGCATTACCGATTTCAAAGAATACAATTATTCTCCATACAATTGTTTTGAAAATACAATTGAAACGGATGACGGGCACTATAAAATAAAAGGGTTGGAAGACAAGATACCGATGATTTATTCGGTGAAGGCTATAAAATAACCCATTAGCCAGCCGGTAGAAAATCAAAGTATTTTAAGGCAAAAAAACTGATGTATTCAGAGACTTCAGCCAGTAATCTTTTCTTTACCGGACAAAAGTGGTTTTAATAAAAAGGCAGCAGGTTCAAACAATCTGCTGCCTTTTTTTTGTATTCAGAATTTTTCCGGATTCCGGCACTTGTTTCAAATCAAATCGTTTTATAGTTTTAGTCCGTTAAATTTTGAACCTGGATGAATGCCAAAATGGTCAAACAAAAAATCATCAAAGTTTTGGGCGGGCTAAGGTTGCCAGTTAAATCAATTTGCAGCAATAAACAGAAAACAAAAAAACCAGAAATTCAACCAAATTATGACGGATAAAAAAGCAGTACATACAGAATACCTGTCCCGGATAAATAAAACATTTGATTACATTGAATCTAACATTGAAAAACCAATGACACTTGAGGAGCTGGCAGAAGTGGCCAGTTTTTCCAAATTTCATTTTAACCGGATATTTTATTCCATGGTGGGAGAAACTCCTTTTCAGTTTATACAAAGGGTGAGGCTGGAAAAGGCCGCCATGTTAATTGCAATAAACAAAAAGGAAAGCATCACTGAAATAGCCCAAAAATGCGGATTTACCGACATTTCTGTGTTTTCAAGAAATTTCAAAAAGTATTTCCGGGTGTCGGCGTCACACTACCGGATTCAAAAATCAAACAATAGCAATTTAAGTCAACAACATAGCAACAATCGTCAAAACGGTGAGCAGGCGGTTCAATATTTTTGTCCCGAATTAAAAACAATTAAATGGAGGACAAATATGAAACTCAACAAAAGTGTGGAAGTGAAAGAACTTCCAAAAATGACGGTTGCCTACATCAGGCACATTGGACCTTACAAAGGTGACGAAAAACTGTTCGAACGGATTTGGAACAGACTGTTTTCATGGGCAGGGCCGCGGGGCTTGATTGGTGGCGACGATTTTAAGTCATTGGTTATTTATCATGACGACCCCAATGTAACCATCGAAGATAAACTGAGAATGAGCGTGTGCATTACGGTGCCTGCCGACACCAAAGTGGAAGGGGATGTCGGGAAAATGGAAATCGAGGCCGCGCGGTATGTCATCGCCCGGTTTGAAGTTACCGCACAGGATTTTCAGCAGGCATGGAACTGGGTTTACGGTCAGTGGTTTCCCACAAGCGGGTACCAGCCCGATGACAAACCATGTTTTGAAATGTACCCCGAGGAGCCCAAAGACGGAAAATTTATCGTTGACATTTGTGTTCCGGTAAAACCCATCTGATCAAAAGAAAACGGAAGGTGCTCGACCGTTTCAGGAAACAGAACACAGAAGGGCATTTAAAAAGGCAGCAGGTTCGTATAATCTGCTGTCTTTTTTTAAGCACACTAATGATTTTTCTGAATTCCGGCACTTGGTTTAAATCAAATCGTTTTATAGTTTTAGTCCGCAAAAATTTATACCGGAATGAATGCTGAATTGACCGGACAAAAAATCGTCAAAGTTTTTGAAAACATGAATACCTGTACAAATCCAACAACTGTTTGTGCAGTGGATGCGGAGGATATGAACTGACAAACAAACAGGCTGCAGGCATAAAAAAAAACGAAATTGCAATGAATATCGAGCGGATTAAAAAACTATCCTCCAAACCAAAACTTTATGAGAAAGGTACATCTGTTATGTGGACTGATCCGCATATTTCAAAAAAATTGTTGGAATTCCATATCAACCCTGACCATGATATTGCAAGCAGAAACAAAACCAAGATTGAAAAAATTTCAAATTGGATACTTCAACAGGCAAACAAATCTAAAATGAATATTCTTGATTTGGGCTGTGGTCCCGGACTCTATGCAGAATTCATGGCTCAAAAAGGAAATTCCGTGACGGGAGTTGATTTTTCTGAAAATTCGATTGAATACGCAACCAAACAGGCAAAAGCAAAACAACTCCATATTGAATACCTGTGTCAGAATTACCTTGATTTGA
>JAZBNQ010000320.1:0-2640 GCA_036350775.1 Mariniphaga sp. | reverse complement strand
TGTAAATCCCGGGTTTTACATACTGTTCGTACCGCCCCGGGTAACCGCCAATGTGTGTTATCCAAACATCAACTTTTTCGCACATAAAGCGCTGGTGTAGTGGATAAACCGCGCGGATATCCTGGCCGTCGATATTGCCGTAAACTCCTTTTAATGGTTTAAACGCTGCAAGCTCATCTGCTAAGGTAATGGAGCCAAAATCACCTGCATGCCATATTTCATCTACCTTCTCAAAAAAAATAAGTAACCGCTCATTTAAAAATCCGTGGGTATCAGATAACAATCCAATGCGTTTCATAAAAAAGAGAATCAAATGCATTTATATATGGCTCAAAATAAACTAAATTTGTTGGGAAATAAAATTCAAAAAAATGAAACGAGTAGTAATTGTACGGCACGCCAAATCCGTTCCTTTCGGATATGAAGACGATTTTAACCGCGATTTAACCGACCGGGGAAAAAACGACGCAGCACTGGTAAGTAAAAAATTAAAAAAACAAGGTATTGTGCCTGACATAATGATTTCGAGTCCTGCAAAAAGGGCCCTAAAAACCGCAAGAATTTTTGCTGATAATTTAACATTTAAAAGAAATCAAATTGTTGAAAATGAAGATATTTACGAAGGCCTTACCACTTCAGAGTTTTTAGAACTCATTCAATTGTTGCCCGAAGAAACCGGAACAGCTTTCTTTTTCGGCCATAATCCCGGTTTTCATTTTTTTGTAAATAACCTGCTTAAAATCAGTATTAATGAAATGCCGACCTGTGCCACAGTTTGTATTGATTTTAACGTAATTACCTGGGATAACATAGAACCACGTACCGGAGAATTGGCTTTCAGAATTACACCCAAAATGCTTAAATAAAAATATTCTTTTACAAACAATTTATTTATCAATAAAAAGTTGATACTAAAATTGGTTTGTTAGTTTTGTGCCGATGATAAAAAAGCTATACATTTTAACATTTCTGCTGGTTACGGTATTTTCCGGTTTTTCTCAAAGCAACAATGCAACCCTCAGGGGAGTTGTTCGCGATCAGAATGGCCAACCGCTTGACATGGTGAATATTGGCTTAAAAGATTATCCCCTGGGAACCAGCTCAAACCGCGAGGGAAGATTTTTGCTTCGTATTCCGGCAGAACGGGAAATTGTGGTTGTCTTTTCTTCACTCGGGTACGCTTCTTTCATAGATACACTCAATGCAATAGCCGAGGAAAATATTGTTAGGGAAATTGTATTGCCCGCCACCGATTTAAAACTGGCCGAAGTGGTTGTTACCGAACAGCGCCGAAACAGCGGTAACGTCACCCGCCTCGATCCCCGGTTTATGGAGGTGATGCCCGACGCAGCCACAGGAGGCGTGGAAGCGCTCATAAAAACCTTGCCCGGCGTTTCAACCAATAACGAACTTAGTTCACAATACACTGTGCGTGGTGGAAATTTCGACGAAAACATGGTTTATGTGAACGATATAGAAATTTACCGTCCTTTTCTCATTCGTGCCGGGCAGCAGGAAGGTTTGAGTTTTATTAACGGCGATATGGTTTCCACTATTGATTTTTCAGCTGGCGGATTCGATGCGCGATACGGCGATAAAATGTCTTCAGTTCTCGATATCAAATACAGAAAGCCAAGTGAATTCAGGGGTTCAGCATCCATGAGTCTGCTGGGCGCAACTGCCCATTTCGAAGATGTTGCATTAAAAGGCCGGTTGGCACACATCTCGGGCATCCGTTACAAAACCAACAGTTACATGCTGGGCGGGCTTGATGAAAAGGGGGAATACGATCCGAAGTTTATCGATTTTCAAACCTACATCACTTATAGGTTTTCAGAAAATTTCGATCTTTCTTTTTTGGGAAACATGGCACAGAATCAGTACAATTTTGTGCCCCAAACCCGGCAAACCACTTTTGGGACCTGGCAGGCCCCGTTAAATACCACTATTTTTTTTGAAGGCCAGGAAATTGACGATTTCAAAACGTATTTAGGCGCACTTTCGGCCAACTACCACCCTAATCTCAATCTCAACCTGAAATTTATTTTTTCTGCATTTAACACTTCAGAAAAAGAAACTTACGATATTTTAGGTCAGTATTATTTGAACCAACTGGAACGAAATATGTCGTCGGAAGAATTTGGCGACAGTGTGCTGAACCTTGGCGTGGGCACCTTTTTAAACCACGCCCGCAATTATCTCGATGCCAACGTTTACAGTTTTTCGCATAAAGGTGCCTACAATTCTGACAACCATCTGCTAAACTGGGGAATTCAATTCCAGCATGAACGATTTGAAGACAAAATCAACGAATGGATTTACCGCGATTCAACCGGGTATTCCATCCCTTATTCCGACAAAGAAGTTTTGCTTTATTTCACGTTGAACGCCCGGAATCAAATCAGTTCTAACCGCATTACAGGCCATTTTCAAGATACCTGGAGTGTGCCGGTTAATAGCGGGGATTTGTATTTTACCGGCGGAATACGTTTCAATTACTGGGATTTTAACGATGAGTTTTTACTGAGTCCCCGAATTTCAATTAGCTATTATCCGGAATGGGAAAATAAAATTTCTTTTAGCCTTTCAGGCGGAATGTACCACCAGTCACCGTTTTTTAAAGAGTTGAAAAACCGGGAT
>JAZBNQ010000319.1:0-2306 GCA_036350775.1 Mariniphaga sp. | reverse complement strand
TTTAACTTAAAATTACATGTCATGAAAAAGCTAAATTATTTTTTTCTTTTTGTTCTGATTGGTGTTCTGATTTCCGGTTGTTCAGAAATTGAAACCAACCAGGATTTGTTGAACCCGGGAAATGATTCCGAACTTAAAAAGGCCAAAGTACCGATCCCTGCAAAATGCTGGCTCACCAGTGTACCTGATTTTTCGCATGGCAATGTTTTATGTACTCCCGAGAGCTTTGAAGTGGCAGTTGTAGCTGGTGGTGCCATGAAAGGCCATGAAGCACATGGTGGAAAACTCGACACTGAAAAAAGTACCTGGGAGGTTGTTCGTTGTGATTTTGATTATGAAAAAATGAAAATTACCGAATACATTGAAGGAAAACATACCGTTATGAATGGCAACTATTACCTCTATGAAGGCGTTCTTTCTGTAAGTACTGTCGACGGCTCGATTGACGGTGTTGTTAACGCATTTGGCGGAGTTGGTAAATTTGAAGGTGGAACTGCAGAAGTAAACATTACCGGATTTCTCGATTTTGATACGGGTATTGCGACAATGAAAGGTGAAGGTTATTGGAATTTCAGTGATTAATTGTGCTGCAATCTTGAACTCCGGATTTCCAAACACACAAATTTTGTTTCATTAAATGATTCCCGGCAACGAATTTCTCCTGATACACTATCATTTCGTAAACCCATCAGTAAAAAGATTTCAACCTGAAGTTTGTAATACGTTGATTTATATATAAAAAATCCGTAATTTTATTCATAGCAAAAACTATTAATCTTTAATGATCGTCACGTGGAAAATGATTTTACCCATAGGTTGACGGAAATCGTTAAAGCCAACCTGCACAATGAGCATTTTGGCCCCGAAGAACTTGCTGTTCAAATGGGAATGAGTCATTCTACCTTGCACCGTAAAATTAAGGAGAAATACAATAAAACCATTAGCCTGTTTATAAGAGAAGTTCGCCTTGAAAAAGCAAAAGAGCTGCTTCAGAATGAAGATTATTCCGTGTCAGAAATTGCTTATAAAGTTGGTTTTGGAAGCCCGACTTACTTTAATAAGTGTTTTCATGAATATTTCGGTAGCGCTCCGGGCGAGTTTAAAAAAGGTGAAGAAGCAAAATCAAATGAAACCCCAATATCGAATAAGAAATTCCCAAAAGTACTTTTTTTAAGTGTTGGTTCGGTTTTAATTCTTGTGTTTGTCTATTTGTATCTGAATGGAACATTTTCAACGCAAGAAATTGGTTCTCCGGTTGAAAAATCAATTGCAGTTCGCCCATTTAATTATTTGGGAGAGAATTATGAAAAAGAATATCTGGCAAATGCCATGATGCTGGAGATTGTAAATCAGCTTTCGCAACTTAAGGATTTACGTGTGATGTCCCCAACTTCTGTCATGCCGTATATAAATCAGACTGATAAAGTTATCGGAAAGAAAATTAATTGTTCGTTTATCCTTAGCGGCAACTTGCATGTGGAGGAGGATAATATGAATTTGATTCTCACTTTGGTAAATACAGAAGATGAAAGTGTGATAAAGGCCTTTAATTTTAAAACCGAATTGGAAGATATAATTGAATTGCCCGGTACTATTGCTCAATCTGTGGCAAGGGAACTTCATGTTGAACTTTCTGAAGATGAAAAGAGTCGAATCAGAAAAATTCCTACACTAAACCTCACGGCTTACGACTTTTTTCAGCGGGGTAGAGAAGAACATTTTAATTATTGGGCCAACAGCAATAATTTGGAAGCTTTAACCATAGCAGAAAATTTTTATAATAAGGCACTTGAATACGATTCAACATTTGCCCGCGCTTATACCGGACTTGCAAAAGTATATTGGGAAAAAAATTACTGGACTGATTATTTTAAGCCCAATTTTCTTGACTCTGTTAAAATACTTGTAAATAAAGCGTTTTCTTTTGATCCTGAATTGCCGGAAGCTTATGTGATGAATGGTCAATATTTAATGGCAAATGGTTTTTTAAAAGAAGCTGAAAGAGAATACGATAAAGCTATTGCTATAAATCCGAATGAATGGATGGCTTATTTTGGGAAAGCAAATCTCTATTACAATAATGATGCCTTGGAAACAATAAAAAATTTACACCAGGTATTATCTCTTTATCGGGGAAATTTCCTTTCCGGGATATACGGAAGGTTGTTTTATTCATATTTAAACGCAGGATTCATTGAGCAAGCGGTACAATCTGCTACTGAAAAGGTTAAACTTGATGGTGATTCTGTACAATACTACCTGTTTATTGGAAATTCTGAATATGAAAGAAATAATTACGTTAATGC
>JAZBNQ010000318.1:0-3845 GCA_036350775.1 Mariniphaga sp. | reverse complement strand
CTGAGTCCCCGAATTTCAATTAGCTATTATCCGGAATGGGAAAATAAAATTTCTTTTAGCCTTTCAGGCGGAATGTACCACCAGTCACCGTTTTTTAAAGAGTTGAAAAACCGGGATGGTTCAATTAATTTCAACGCAAAAGCACAACGCTCCTATCAGGTTGTAGCAGGAAGCGATTACGTTTTTACGGCCTGGGACCGCCCGTTTCGGTTTACCACCGAAGCCTATTACAAATATATGAACCGGCTAATTCCCTATCAGGTTGAAAACGTGCAGATTCGCTATTTGGGCGAACAGGAAGCTGTTGGATACGCAACCGGAATCGATATGAAAGTGAACGGCGAGTTTGTAAGTGGCGTGCAGTCGTGGGCCAGCCTGTCGTTTATGAAAACCGAAGAAGATATTCTGAACGACGGGCACGGGTATATTCCCCGCCCAACCGACCAGTGGATGAATTTCAGCTTGTTTTTTCAGGATTATTTGCCGGGAAATCCTTCGTGGAAAATGCAACTTTCAGGATTTTACGGCGCCCGACTGCCCACGGGCCCGCCAAACTCCGAACGCTACCAGGACGTATTTCGCATGCCACCCTACCGGCGCATCGATTTGGGTTTTTCCAAAGTAATTATCAGTTCATCAAACCCAATGCAAACCAGTTTTTTCAAACACATCAACGACATGTGGGTAAGTTTGGAGGTATTTAACCTGCTAAACATTAACAACACCATTTCCTACTTCTGGGTTTCCAGCATTCAGGGCGACCAGTTTGCGGTGCCCAACTATTTAACTGACCGAAAGTTTAATTTGAAACTGACTGTGAAATTTTAGCATTTTAACAATTTCACCATTTGCCAATTTATCCTTTTCTTTTTCCAGAATAATTATCTTTGTTTTATGACCGGTTTTTTGGATCAGGATATCAAATTTTTACCCGGCGTGGGACCAAAACGTGCCGAATTGCTGGCGAAAGAGCTAAAGATTAAAACCTTTGGCGACCTGGTTTATTACTTTCCTTACAAGTACATAGACCGCACCAAATTTTACAAAATATCGGAAGTGCATGCTCAAATGCCTTACATTCAGATTAAAGGTAAAATCCGTTCGATGGACACCGTAGGCACCGGCCACAAACAACGGTTGACTGCTAAATTTTACGACGATACCGGCAGCATAGAGCTGGTTTGGTTTCAAAGCGTAAAGTGGCAACTGGAAAACCTGGAGTTAAATAAGGAATACATTGTTTTCGGGAAGCCTTCGGAATTCAACGGACGCATTAATGTGGTGCACCCCGAAATGGAAACCGAAGAAGAACAGCTCAAACCGGCCGGCCTTTTCCAGGCACATTATGTGACTACTGAAAACATGAAAAAGAAGTACCTGATATCCAAAACCATCAACAAGTTTCAGCTTACACTTATTTCCCTGGCCAAAGGCAAAATTAAGGAAACGCTGCCCGGCTACATTACCCGGAGATTAAAACTGGTTTCGCTGGAAGAGGCGCTTTCCATCATTCATAAACCGGAAAATACAACCGACCTGAAAAATGCCCGGTTCAGGTTGAAGTTTGAAGAACTTTTTATCATCCAGTTAAAAATTTTAGCATTAAAACACAACCGTGAAAACAAGTTCAAAGGATTTCGTTTCGAAAAAGTTGGCTACAATTTCAATAAGTTTTACTCCGATTTTTTACCCTTCGAACTAACCGGAGCACAGAAAAAAGTGTTGAAGGAAATAAGGCGCGATGTGAACCGGAATGTGCAGATGAATAGATTGCTGCAAGGCGACGTGGGCAGCGGAAAAACTCTGGTAGCGCTCATGACCATGCTGCTGGCCATGGACAATGGGTTTCAGAGTTGTTTGATGGCGCCCACCGAAATTCTGGCGCAGCAACACTTTCAGTCCATTTCCAACTTTTTAAACGGAATGGGCATTGAAGTGGGTTTGCTCACCGGTTCCTCAAAAGCCAGCGAACGAAAAGTACTACACGAGGCACTTGAAGAAGGAAAGCTGCAAATTCTGATTGGTACCCACGCCCTCATTGAAGATGTGGTAAATTTCCAGAGTCTCGGTTTGGTGGTTATTGACGAGCAGCACCGTTTTGGCGTGGCACAGCGGGCGAAACTCTGGCAAAAAAACGATCGCATTCCGCCCCATGTTTTGGTGATGACAGCTACTCCCATTCCCCGCACCCTGGCGATGACAGTTTACGGTGATTTGGATGTGTCGGTCATTGATGAACTTCCTCCCGGAAGAAAACCTATAGAAACACACCACTTTTTTGAAAACCGCAGGAAACAGGTTTATAATTTTCTGCAGCAACAAATGGAAAAAGGCCGCCAAATCTACGTCGTTTATCCACTGATTTCTGAGTCGGAGAAAATGGATCTAAAAAACCTTGAAGAAGGATTCCGGCATATTTCCGAAGCTTTTCCTGATATAATGGTAGGCATGGTACATGGCCGCATGAAACCGGCTCAAAAGGAAAATGCCATGCAAAAATTCAAGCAGGGCGAAACACGTATTATGGTGGCCACAACCGTAATTGAAGTGGGTGTTGATGTACCCAATGCTTCGGTGATGGTGATTGAAAGCGCCGAGCGGTTTGGCTTGTCGCAGTTGCACCAGTTGCGTGGTCGCGTGGGAAGAGGCGCCGAACAGTCGTACTGTATTCTGATGTCGTCATACAAAATAAGCAACGAAAGCCGTAAACGGCTGGCAACCATGGTACGCACCAACGACGGGTTTGAAATTGCAGAAGTGGACATGAAACTTCGCGGTCCGGGCGACCTGGAAGGAACGCAGCAAAGCGGTGTGGGGTTCGACCTGAAAATTGCCAACCTGGGAAAAGACGGCGAAATTCTGAAACTGGCACGCGATATGGCTTCGGAACTTTTATCCGGCGATCCTTTACTGCAGAAAGAAGAAAACCGCATGTTGCTAGAAAACCTGAAAGCGACAAAACAAACTGAATTCGACTGGAGTTCAATCAGCTAACAATAAAAATTATGAACCGGAACAAAAAAAAGTTCAATAAAAAAATTAAAAACAAACAGGAAAACCATTCGAAAAAATGGCTTTGGGCCGGGTTATTTATCGCCGCGTTTACTTTTCTGCTTTTTTCACCTTCATTAAAATACGATTTTGTAAACTGGGATGACGACATAAACATTTACGAAAATGATAATGTTGTCCGCTTCGATGTAAACGGAATTTTTACCCACCATGTGATTGGAAATTATAATCCGTTGACAACCCTCACTTTTGCGTTGGAATATCAAATGGCTGGCGAAAATCCGTTTCTTTACCACCTGAATAATTTGATTTTGCATGTGCTGTGCACCTTACTTGTTCTCCTGTTGATGCGTAAACTTGGACTTTCATTTTTGGTTTCACTGCTGGTTGCACTGCTTTTTGGAATTCATCCCATGCGAGTAGAATCGGTGGTTTGGATTACCGAACGAAAAGATGTACTTTTTGGCGCTTTCTTTCTTTTATCGCTCATATTTTATATTGATTACCTGGAAAAGAAAAAAAGCCTATTTTTCGTTTTATCGCTGGGCGTTTTTGTGCTTTCCCTGCTATCGAAAATACAAGCAGTAGCGCTCGCTCCCACGCTGCTGCTCATTGATTACTGGTACAACCGAAAACCTGACCGAAGCTTAATCCTGGAAAAAATCCCCTTCTTTTTACTGGCTTTGGCCACCGGTTTGGCAGGAATTTGGTTTTTACGCCAGCAAGGCTCATTGGATACAGGCACATCTTTTCCACTTGTCCAGCGGCTTTTTATCGGGAGTTATTCTTTTATGGTTTATATCATTAAATCATTGGTTCCCTGGGAAATGTCG
>JAZBNQ010000317.1:0-2371 GCA_036350775.1 Mariniphaga sp. | reverse complement strand
GGTGTTGCCCAGACTGGTACCGGCAAAACGGCAGCTTACCTTTTGCCGCTGCTTACCAGGCTGAAAAAGCCCGAAGGAACTGATCCGCGTGTTGTGGTTTTGGTGCCCACCCGCGAGCTTTCCATCCAGGTGGGCGAAGATGTGGCAGAGCTGACCACCTTGTCGGAATTAAGGCACGCAGCAGTTTTTGGAGGTATTGGCTGGACTAAACATGCTGAATTGGTGACACCGGGAATAGATATTCTGGTAGCCACACCTGGCCGTTTGTTAGATTTGTATAAAGCCGGTGTACTTTCCTTGAAAAAAGTGAAGTACCTGGTAATTGATGAGGCCGACCGAATGCTCGATATGGGATTTCAACCTCAGTTAAGAAAACTTTTCGAGGTTCTTCCTCCCAAACGGCAAAACCTGCTTTTTTCAGCTACATTCTCAGAAGCAGTGGAAACACTTGCAGAGGAATTTCTCGATTTTTATGAGAAGCTCGAAGTATCTCCTTCAGCAACTACGGTTCAGGAGGTTACTCAGATTGCCTATAAAGTGCCCAACTACCGCACCAAACTCAACCTGATTAAATACCTTTTGAAAGACGAGATTATATTTTCCCGCATCATTATTTTTGTGAAAACCAAGGAACATGCAGATGGTGTGTTTAAAGTAATCCAGCGGAAGGTAGAGGGAGAAATGCGGATCTTACATTCAAATAAAGGGCAAAACGCGCGGATTAATGCCATTCAGGCGTTTAAAAATGGCGAAGTACGTATTCTGATTACTACCGATGTTTCGGCGCGCGGACTGGATGCCAGCCTGGTGAGCCATGTTATAAATTTTGATGTGCCACCCAATTACGAAGATTACGTGCACCGGATTGGGCGAACCGCCCGGGCCGGCAATCGTGGCGATGCCATCACGCTCATCGAACCTTCAGAAGAATGGCACTGGAAAAAGATTGAAGAACTGATTCGCATGGAAGTTCCGCCGCAGGAAATTCCTTCTGAAGTCGAGGTAGTGGAAACCGATTTTGATGAACGACAACTGCAACTAAGGGAAATCGACCGCCAGCGGAAAATTGACGACCCAACTTACCAGGGCGCGTTTCACCAGCGAAAGAAAAAGGACAAATCGAAAAAATCGTTCGAAGATAAATTTAAGAGTACCAAATCAAAACAAAAACGTTCAAAAAGAAGAAGGTAGTAATTCTCCAGTTTGGGATCGGCAAATGCAATTCGCCGTTTCTTTCCCGCGATTACAAATCGCGGATCCCGGTTACGGATTCCAATTCTACGGCAGTAGTTTCAATATCGCTTCTGCTTTCACCTCTCCGTTTACCACAATTTCAATTTTGTGTTCTCCCGGATAATGCTTACGGGTGGACATGTTGACAAAAGAATGTTTCTTTTTAAGGTGGTGTGTTCCTGTTTTCAAAACGGTTTCTGAAATCTGAAAAACTTTTGGCGAAGTTTTCCCTGATGATTTTACATAATGGACGATGTATTCCAGCCGGACTTTTTGTTTGGTGGACCCATCTACTTTTATTTCGAACGAGAAATTTATTTCATCCCCAATTGCCGGCGAAGTTTTGGAAAGTTTTAGGTTTTCGATGCTTATTTTCTTCGGATTTGCAAAACCGAAAAGCAGCATGGCCCGCGTGTTTCCCTGTTTCAATAGCGTGCGGCACCCTTGTTTGATGATCCAGTCGGTGTTTTCAGACTTTCCCTGCCATTTTTCACAAAGGTCGAGTACCAGTTTGGGGTGGTCTTTCGAAATGTCGTTCAGGTTGTTGGCCACACTTTTACGCACGAAAAGTTCCGGGTCATCTCTCAGTTTTTCAAGGATTGGAATAACCGGCGAAGGGTTTTTTTTCAATGCCGGAACACCGGCGCCCCATGGCAGCCGCGGACGGCACCCTTCGCTGGCAAACCGGCGCACCCTGAAATCTTCATCTTCCGCCCACTGGTGCATGTACTCCATGGCTTTTTTCAGGTTTTTGTTCAGAAACGGGCGAATAGCAAATTCCGACGAACCGCATTTTGTCAATTCACCCAGCGCCGGCAATGAAATGTCCCAGTGTTCCTGTCCGTAAACTTCCACGTAATCGGGAAGAACAATGGCTTCAAAACCTTCCACCTTGGGCACAATCGACTTCAAAATATCAACTGCCAAAGAAAAATCTTCGGGTAAAAACTGGTGCAGACAAAGTGTGGTGTGCCGCATTTTTTCTTTCAGCTCCCGTTCGGGCCATTTTTCGTCGCAAACCAAATCGATAAATTTTTCGGCTTCAAATGGCGGGTAAGCTGCCACCAAAAGGTCTGCAAACAGTTGCACTTTTTCGCGGGGGAAAAGAATGTCTTTTAATTTTTCAGCCATAACGCTT
>JAZBNQ010000316.1:0-2561 GCA_036350775.1 Mariniphaga sp. | reverse complement strand
ACTAATCTAATCGATTTTAAAAAGAAAGAACATGTAAATCAGTGCCGCGAAAAAGGTCAGCGGGAAGAGAAATCTTAAAGTCCGCATCAATTTATTGTTTCCCATATTTTCCTTTTTGTCCCCAAATATTCTGTAATTTATTATAACTGAAATAATTCCAAGGAAAATAAATACATATCCGACAATTATAATGGTTTCTATAAAAGTCTGGTACGGCAGTTCCGGTAAAATTGAAGTGGAATAAAAATTAAATGCAACAACAGTAAGCATAAGGGTAAATCCAATCCCTATTTGTGTGCCAAAATCTTTTATCCAAAAAATTACAAACGAAGCCATAATAATTATGAACAGCGGAAATAAAACCTGCCACAGGTAATATCCGGTCATTCTTTTTGCATAAATTTCAAATTCTACTCTCGAGTAAAAACTGTTTTCGGAAGTGCCTTCAGCATAAGGTTGTTCAACAATAGCTGCAGTTGTATCAATTATTTCCCATTTCTCGACAAACGAATTGCTTGTTTTTTCAAAAAATAATTTAGGATTGGTAAAAATAAGGTGATGGCTGTCATAAGAAAATGCTTCAATTTGAACTTTAAAACTTTGTGAATCAAAAGGAAAATCCCTGAAATTCATATACGTACTAAAAGTTCCGAAGAATCTTTCGTAATAAATTACTTTGCCATCAGGATAAATTTCAAGGCTAATGTTGGGAGTCTCATTTTCACCCTGCACATTCATTAATTCGAAAGCGGGAAACCATATTTCTGAGTGAATAAGATCCGTTGCCCGATCATTCTCATAAACCTGGTGCCCGGAAGTTAATTCTCCTTCCTCCGTTTTCAACCGTTCATCTACCCAGGAGTATTCAAGGTATCCGTCAATCTGGTAGGTTTCATCCACCGTGTTGATGTTGTATATTTTGTTAATGTACAAATCAACCGAAATTTCTACCGGAAGATTCTCTGGCGGATAAATCAGGTTCTCATTTTCGGAAAATGCACTTATACCACAAAATAAAAGAATCATAATAAGCTGAAGCTTATAAAGAAATGGTTCTTTTTGAAGTGAAATATTTTTCATTGTAAATGTGTTTTGCTATTTCCACCTGTTTTTTAAAGAAAGTCCACTTTAAACATTTTAATAATCGGTTTATCACGATTATATTAAATCCTACTCCCCACCAAATGCCTCAATCAGTTGATCTGCAACTCCTTCTTCCACCTGGCCTTCATCTATTTCTCCATTTTCCCACATGTTCGAAAGATTTTTTACATGTTCATTTATATCTTTTTCCAGTTGCATCATTTCTCCAATATTTCCACCGATGAACGTAGCCATATTTTCATTTAAAAAATTTGAAACTTCATAAGTGCCATACATGGCCAAAACGGTAACCTTTTTTTTCATACTTGCATTGGATTCATATACAGTTTTTAAATTTTGGGCAACCTCAAACGGATCAATACCTCCCATAGTCTTTTTTGTCACAGCCAAACCAATTCCTTTTGCTTTTTCCCATGCCCATGAGGCCCAGTCGGATACCGTTTCAGACCATTCCTGCGCTTCCTGAGCCTCACGTTCCCTGTTTTCAATTCCTTTTTTTCTTTTATTGGCATTTTTTCGGATCCTTGCCTCTGTTACTCTGCTGGCTCCTTTTTTATGTTCCAGTTGAGTAATAATTTCGCTGTTTTCTTTTCTCTGAAAGGGCTTTTGTAAAGAAGTAAAATTGTTAGAAATTGATTGCAATTGAACTCCTTCAATTGTTTGTGGACCCTTGTTTGCCATTTTACTCAGTTTCCGCTGAACGACAGTTTCTGTACGATTATCCACAAACTGAAAAGCATATTCTCCGCTACCTTGATTTTGCGAACCCTTACTAATCAAAATATGGCTTTTAATATCCTGAATATTGTCATCGTGAGTGGTCATAGATTAATCCAGATTAGTTGCATAAATAAAAATTATCATAACAGTTATTCTTGTGCTTTTATTAGTTTTTTTATACTTGTAGTAGCGTTTAATGCAGTTTCTTTTAAGCCTGTAGAGCCCTCTATTAGTTAAAAAACTAATAGCTGTATGGGATTATATCTCTAATATCCTTTAGGATTAAGTCTCTCAGTTTGGGCTCCATGTGCATGAAAAACATGTATATGGTATATGGGACCGTATGGATCTGGAACAGTCCAGCAGTTATATACAAGCCTTCCAGCATGAATACCCTCTTCTGTACCTTTTCCCAAGGCTAATGGAACAGCATTCCCAGTATGAATCTCTGCAAATCTGTGCCGAATGATTGGTTCAAGCATTTCAGGTGTGTATCCATGTCCACCCGCTGCCAGTGCAAAAGTTATTACAGCCTGTTTCCCATCTTCCTCACTTATCATTTGAACTGGATTATTAGTACTTCTGGATATTTCAAATTTCCCCTGCAGAACATCTTCCTCCGAAATCATTTGCTGAATTGTGGTAGAAATTGCTTTTGCCCCCATCACATCCGCTTCCTTTTCCAAACCTTTATCATCGTTCACATTCACTTTTTCCTGTAACTGCATGGTAGGTTT
>JAZBNQ010000315.1:0-8938 GCA_036350775.1 Mariniphaga sp. | reverse complement strand
GGTAACTGTACAATAATATCGGTTGTTTTCTTTTGGAAATAATCGGCTTCAACAGTTATTTGGTTATTTAGAAACCCGGCATCAATTCCAATATCAAGAGTGGTTGTTGTTTCCCATGTAATATCTTCGTCAATTAATGAGGTCACAGCTGCGCCTGGCGCAAAACTTCCTCCATAACTGTAACTTAAGTCATTGTTTTGGGTGATAATTGTTAAGTAAGGCCAATAGCCTGAAATATTTTGATTTCCTAATTGACCCCATGAAGCTCTCAATTTCAAGTTTGAAAAAATATCCTGATTTTCCATAAAAGTTTCGTCAACAACTCGCCAACCTAACGAGAAACCAGGAAAAATACCCCATCTGTTTCCTTCTCTGAATCGAGAAGATGCATCCGCTCTTATATTTGCCTCAAACAGGTATTTGCCTGAAAGAGCATAATTAAAGCGACCAAAATAGGAGAACATTCTTAATCCAACCATATTGCCTTCACCCTGAATGCCTGATGTGCCGGCATCCACCTGGGTTAATCCTTCTTTTGGTGGGTCAGATCGTCTTGCATATACGTTTTTAATTTGCCGATCTTCAACCTGTAACCCTGCTATTGCAGAGAATTCATGAATTTCAGCAACTATTTTATTAAAATTCAATGTTGAAAACACATTATTTACAAGCGATGAAACCTGGCTGCGTGAAATTTCAATTCCTTCCCTGTTGTAGTTTTTGGTCATCATCGGAATTCCCGAGTCTGTATAGCCAATAATGGTTTCATTGTAGTTGTCTGTCAAATTCCAATTCCCGGTAGATGCAACGGTTGTTCTCCAGTTTAAGAATTCGAACAACTTAACATTTGCAGAAGCATTGATGTTTAAAAAATTCTCTTCTGCGGTTTTTTTACCATTGTTGGCGTCAATTAAAGGGTTTCGGTTGTCAAACAAGATGTTTCCATCATCAGTTATTGCCTCAACTGCTCCAAACTTCCCATCCCTGGTGTAGGGTGCGGTATATGGTGTAACACCATTCAACATATCAAAAAAACGGCCCATCGACCCATATACAATATCGTTATAGGGCTCAACTGAAACTTTATGGCTGTAATTAATACGGCCATCCACCGAGAACCAGTCGTTTATATTCGATTCAAGGTTGATCCTAATTCCATATCTTTCGGTATTTGTATTTGGGACCATTCCATCCTGGTTCATGTAATTAAATGAAAGGAAAGACGAACTTTTTTCGGTTCCACCCCTTATGGATAAATTATGCTCCTGGATTGGAGCGTTATCAAAAGCAACATCAAACCAGTCGGTACTTGGATATTTGTATTTATCTGTTCCGTTTTCAAATGCCGAAATCATATTATCAGGAAACAATGGGCTTCCCCCTTCATTCACCAGTGCCTCATTTGTCATTCTCATATGTTCAGCACTGTTGTTTATGAGATTGTATCTTCTTCCCAATGTCTGAATTCCAAAATAAGAAGATAAATTAACCTGCATCCTTTCATTTGTTTTCCCCGTTTTGGTTGTAATCAGAATTACTCCATTTGCAGCTTTTGAACCATAAATGGCAGCAGACGCAGCATCTTTTAATACTGATACGCTTTCAATATCATTGGGATTTAATTGATCAAAATCGCCTTCAATTCCATCAATAATGACCAGTGGATTTGAGTTATTCAGGGTTCCCCAGCCACGAACACGAATTTGAGCTCCATCGCTTCCTGGTTTCCCTGAGTTCTGGCTGACCCAAATTCCCGGAATTTTACCACTCAGAGCCTGTGAAGCATTGGTAATCGGCCTGTTTTCTAATTCTTCATCAAAATTTATCAGGGAAACAGCGCCAGTCATATTTACTTTTCGTTGCACTCCATAACCTACAGCAACAACCTCTTCCAAACCAATGGTTTCTTCAATCATGGTGATGTTAATACTTGTTTGGGAACCAACAACCACTTCCTGTGCCCGCATCCCCACAAATGAAAACACCAGAGTGGCATCTTCCGGAATATTGGTTAAGGAATAATTTCCATCGGCACCTGTGACTGTTCCCTGTGTAGTTCCTTTAACCACCACAGTTACACCGGGTAGTGGTTGGCCGCCGGAATCCGTTACTTCTCCGGAAACGGAGCGTTGCTGGGCATAAGATAAATTTGGCAATAATAAAAGCGTTATTAACAGAAATAAATAGGTAGAAAGTTTCGCAATCATTAAAGTCTTTTTTACGGTGTGGTTGAAGATCCAAATCGCATTTACTTTTTTTAAAATTTTCATACTTTTGTTTTTCGTTAAAGGTTTAAAACTTTGTAGAGATTTTAAATCGGATTAAGCAGGGAAATGTTGTGGCATTTTTCTGCTTTTTTTGTTGTAGTTTTTGTTACTTCATAGGCAGGTATTTTGATATTAAATAAGTATTTAAATTTAAGAATATTTAAGTTTAATCCAAAACTTTTATTTTAATATTTCTAAACCAAACGGTGTGGCCGTGATCCTGCAGGCCAATGTATCCTTCCTTTGAAATTCCTTCATTAAAACCGGGGAAATTTTTGAACTTGCTGTTTTCAACAAGCTGGTCCCATTCGGGTGTCCAATGCGTATAAGTCACCACTTCGGTTCCGTTCATGCTCACAGATGCTTTACCGTCTTTTATTTTAATCACACAAGTATTCCATTCTCCGGCAGGGTTAACGGTTTTTGGGTCAGCCGGAAGCATATCGTAAAGCGAACCGGCCAGATGGCTGTCAATTTTGTTGTCGGTGGCATTTTCGTTGTCAAGCACCTGAATTTCCGGAGCAGCATAATAAATGGGTTTTTCAGGCACTTCCCTGACGTAATAAAAAATGCCCGAGTTGGCCATTTCGCTGGCTTTCCAGTCAATGGAAAGTTCAAAATTTTTGAATTTTTTTTCTCCAAAAAGAATATCACCTCCGGCACCCCTCCCAGGTTGCTTCCCTTCTACAGGAAGAACTTTCATTGCTTTGTCTTCAATTTCCCAATTGGAAGGCATGGTATTGCCATTGCTCTGCCGCCAACCGGTAAAGTTCTTACCATTGAAAAGCAGTTCCCAGCCTTCCTTCTTTTCTTGTTTTGAAAGTTTATTTGCTTTTTGCGCAAATGTTGGAATTGCTGTTATTGCAAGGGTTAAAATCACAGTCGTAATTTTTTCTATTTTGTTCATTTTTAATTATTTAATTGTACATTTTAAGCAGGCATTTCAGGAAGTTTCCAAGGTTCCCGGTAAGTATGTTGAATCAATTCTGCTGCAAATTCTTTAGCCGGAACAGGGTCTGTCCAGGTTTTTACGGATCTAGTACGGCCACTTCTCATTTCAATCGCATTATTCTTAACTGCGGTGACGGTTTCATCATTAGTCAGGTTAGTAAATTGCATTTCTTCTCCGTTCCACGCAAGCGTTTTGTTAAGTGCCTGAAGACGAACAGCTAAAACACCCATCACGACCATTTCATTGAAAGGGCCAGCTTCACTGAATTCAGACGTAGCATTTATGCGGTTTCCCGGGTTTTCTTTACAGGCACGCACCCAGTCCATTTGATGACTGGTTTCTATTCTGCGGCAAAATTCCGGAGCATTTGGAACCCGGCCGGACAATAACCACGGGTTGAGTCCGTAACATCCGCATATTAGTTTATCTTTTGTGCCGTGAAAAATAATACCTCCCCCACGATCATAAGGATCTTTTCCCTCAGGCCATCCTTCTGGTAGTTTTGGCATAATTCCACCATCATACCAATAGACTTCCACCTGAGGCAGGTGACCATTTTTCTTCATACCTCTCCAGTTTCGTTTTGAAGCCCTGGAAGGGAAAGTAAGTATTACTGACTGAGCATTCGGTGCGCAATCCTGCAGCAAGAGGGTAGAACTTCCTCGCGCATGGGTTGGGTATTCCAGTTCAAGCCCTGCAAATACCGGATGAAGAATATGACAGGCCATGTCGCCCAAAGCCCCCGTACCGTAATCCCACCAGCCCCGCCAGTTCCATGGATGATAAATCTGGTTGTAAGGGCGCATTTTTGCCGGACCGGTAAACAGATCCCAGTCAAGCGTATCAGGAACCCAGTGTCCTTGCTCCGGAGTATTAAGTCCCTGTGGCCAGAGAGGGCGATCGGTAAAAGCTTCAACTTTTGTAACTTCTCCTATTTCATTGTTAGTAAGCCATTCAGTAATAAGACTAACTCCTTCTCCTGAAGCGCCCTGGTTCCCCATTTGGGTGGCTACTTTGTATTTTTCAGCCAATTTGGTGAGCAGGCGCGATTCATAAACACTATGTGTGAATGGTTTTTCACAATAAACATGTTTACCCTGTGTTAACGCATGAGCAGTAATGATGGCGTGTGTATGGTCTGCCGTTGCAACCATTATTGCATCGAAATTTTTGCCAAATTCATCATACATCCGGCGCCAGTCCTTAAATTTCTTTGCATTGGGAAACTGGTCAAATGCTCTTTTTGCATAATCCCAGTCCACATCGCATAAGGCAACAATGTTTTCCGATTCAAGCTCTCTGAGGTTGCTGAAACCTTTTCCGCCAACTCCTATACCTGCAATGTTGAGTTTGTCACTCGGTGCTTTATACCCTAACCCGGAAACTACATGACTTGGAACAATGGTTATTCCGGCAGCAGCTAGGGCTGTTTTTTCGAGAAAACTTCTTCTTGATAATGTTTTATATTTCATTTTTGAATTTTTAGTTATTGTGCAGGATTAAATTCAGTGTCATTCCACTTAAAAGGAAATTCGTTTTCTTTCTCTGTGAGAATTGCTTCAAATTTGTCTTTTATTTTTTGTTCATTTTTTCCAAGAACAGTTTTTTTTTCTTTTTCCAAAGGGTCCTTTACAGTATTATAGAATCTACCATCTCTGTATAATTTGTATTCACCATTCATTACCCACCGGTTGTGTTGATTATTTGCACTTGGCCATCCCCATCTGGGAGTATAGTGAACAAATGTTTCAACCTTCTCTGTTAGATGGTTATCCCCATTTAGTATATTCATAAAACTTTTTCCATCTGTATAATAAGAAGAAGGCTCAATTCCTGCAACATCAGTCAGTGTGGGTAAAAAGTCAGCAAAGTCAATTATTCCTTTAAAAATATTACCTTTTTTTATATTCTCTGGCCATGAAATTATCAATGGTACATGATTCCCGTCGTTTATTGTTTCCCCTTTCGCACCTTTGACTTTTCGACTAATAGTGCTGGAATAAACAGCACGATGAGTTCCATTGTCTGCTGTAAAAATAAACAGGGTATTCTTCCATATATTCTTTTCTTTTAATTTTGTTTGCAACTTACCAATTATTTTATCTAGATATGCAATCATATCTGCAAAGTATGCCGTATCGTTTTCGAAACGCATAGAAGGTTCTTTCCATTCCGGTGAATCTGGAGTTGGAACAAATGGACTATGAGGTAATATCATAGGGTAATAAATAAAAAATGGTTTATTTGCATTTCGGTCAATAAAATCAATAACATAATCAGCCATAATTTGCGGACCGTAGGCATTCGGATCACGTGGTAATTCTTTGCCATTTTGTATAATAAGAGGATTGGCATATCTTTCTCCCTCAGCTGTTGACCGGTTAAGTTGCCATAAACAATACTCATCAAATCCAAAATGATTGGGACGTGTAACATCCTGATTTCCCGGATTGTTTCTGTTTAAACCGTTCAACTGCCATTTGCCTGCAATACAAGTTGCATAGCCTGCTTCTTTCAATAAATTACCAAATGTTTCTTCATTTGGATTCAGGTAACCAAAATCTTCATAATTCCTGAAATTATATTTTCCTGTCATTATTTTTACCCTCGAGGGTGTGCATAACGGTTGAGAGTAACAATTTTCAAAACGAATTCCTTCTGTGGCCAATCTGTCTAAATTAGGCGTTTCATATTCGGTGCTTCCGTTAATCCCTAAACATTCATAACCCATATCATCAGCCAGGATAAGGACAATATTGGGTTTACTTTCATTTTTAATTGCTGTTTTACACGAGGTAATCAGGAATGGAATAAGTAAAAAAATTATAGAATTAATCATAAAGTTGTATTGTTTTATTTTTAAGTAATATAGATTTTGAATTATAACGTATTGCTATTTCAATCCAGTCCTTGCTTTTAATGTTGCCTGCTTAAGCTTACTTCTCATTTCTTCCAGAATACTTTTATAATCAGGATTGCCGACAAGATTCACGAATTCTTCAGGGTCATTTTTATGATCATACAATTCTTCATTTCCTTGTTCGATGTTTTCTCCCCAGCGGGTATATCTCCAGTGATTCGCGCGAAGTGTGGCATCGTGCCCCTGATAAGAAACCGTATATGCAAAAGCGTTTGGATCTTCTTGTTTATCTCCGCTAAGATATCCTGTCAGGCTTTTCCCCTGTAATATCTCAGGTTCTTGCCCTTTGAAACCACATAATTCAACAAGTGTGGGATACAAGTCGATCAATTCGGTAATGGTTTTACAGGAATTTCCGTAATTCGTTTCGTAGCCTGGCACAGAAATAATAAGTGGTGTTCGAACACTTCCCTCCCACAAACTAATTTTTGACCAACAATCATGTTCGCCCAGGTTATACCCATGATCTGATAAAAATATTACAATGGTCTCATTGCGCAGGTTTAGACGGTTTAGCGCATCTAAAAGCCGGCCGACCTGTTGGTCCATGAAGCGGACGCTGGCCATATAACCGCTAATGGTCATTCGTTTTTGGAGTTCATTCATTCCAAAAATTTTTTCATTTTGTCTGCGAAGAGCTGGTTCAGGGACATTTTTTCCAATGCTGACCGGAGGAAGAACTATTTCATTTTCCGGATAATGTTTAAAGCAGTTTTCCGGGGCGATAAGTGGAACATGTGGCCTTACGAAACCTACTGCAAGAAAAAATGGAGCATCTTTTTTTATGCGTTGTTTATTTGTCCCGTCTTCAGGGATTTTCCCTGCCCGGTTTTCCAAAATGGCAATGGCCTGGCTTGCTGCCATATAGTCGGCCTGTGTTTCTTCCGACCCATCGGGGATAATCATTCGAGCAAAGTTGGAACCGTAATGTTTATTTTTTGGAGACAGAAGCTCAAGTTTACCTGGTCCGAGCGTTTCCGGAGCCATTACATTATAGGTATAATCCCATGAATCTGGTTCGTCGCCACCTGGTTCACCCCGTTCAATACCGCCCGGTACCCCCATGTGATAGATTTTGGAAACCCTTGCAGTGAAATAACCGTTTTCGCGAAAAAAACCCGCCATAGAAGGATGGGTTACCAGCGCCGGCGTTTCTTTTTTGTAGCTGCCGAGCTGGTCGTTGTTATTTAAAACGCCATTGGTCTCCGGGTAAAGCCCGCTCATAAACGAAGCGCGCGATGGCCCGCAAATCGGGTATTGGCAATAGGCACGTGTAAACCGCACACCTTCATTTGCTAGTCGGTCTAAATGAGGAGTATGTTTATCAACATCCATATAGGGACCTATCCGGGTGTTCAAATCATCGGAAACAATGAGAAGGATGTTGGGTTTTGAAGCATTTTCATTTTCGGTTTCTGCTGCAACCGCATTGTGTTGCCCGGCGAAGCCAAAAGTTAATAATCCGGCCAGCGCAATCGATTTGGTATTGTATGGTTTCATAATATTTCAATAATAAAATTTTTAATTCAGCCTTTCCCCGGTCCAGCGGTCAAATTTATCCGGTGTCGGATTTTCCGGAATTTTATCGTCAAACTCAACAATCCAGTTGTTGAGCAGCTTGCGCATTTCATTTAGCGCATTTTCATATTCAGTATTTTCAGCCAGGTTATTAAGCTGGAAAGGATCGTTTTCCACATCGTACAATTCTTCTGCCGGCCGGGGTTCAATAAAGCAATCCAACTGGTTTTCGTTCAGTTCGCCGGCTTTGTACATTTTAATCATTTCCTGATAGGTGATGCTGCGCACCGCATCGGCTGGCGGCGAAGCGTTCAGTTCGGGAAAAGCATTTCTGATGTAAAGAAATTTTTCATTTCTGACTGCCCTTTCATGCGCCTGGTAATCGTGCCAGTTGTGCTCTGCAGCAATGTAATCCCTGGTTTTAGCAGAGTAATTCTTTAAAACCGGCACAAAACTTTTTCCCTGGTACGTTTCAGAAATTCCGGCACCTGCCAGTTCGCAAAAAGTAGGAGCAATATCGATGGAACTGACTAGCGCGTTGGTAGTTCCTTTCTCGAGCATTTCAGGCCAGCGCACAATAAACGGCGTTTTGATGCCACTGTCGTACATCCGGGTTTTGGCCCGCGGGAAAGGCCGTCCGTTGTCTGTCATATAAATCACCAGCGTATTTTCATCCACACCCTGGTTTTTTAACTCGGTCATTACTTCACCGATGTAACTGTCCATTCGCGAAATTTCGTCGTAATAAAGCGCTAAATCTTTCCGCGTGGAATCGTTGTCCGGCAACCAGGGCGGAACAATTACATCTTCCGGTCGGTGGGGTTCGGGAATAGTATTGGGGAAATAGGCACGGTGCGGATCGAGCGCGGCCAGCCACAAAAAGAAAGGTTTGTTTTTGGGCCGGTTTTGAAGGGCTTCCACCCAAAACTCGCAACCGCTCGGCGAACCTCCGTAAATTGTATCGAATTCTGCCCGTTTTGGCCCAATGTGGTATTTGCCGGCCACCGCCGTAAAATAACCGGCTTTCTGCAATTCTCCGGCAAACAGAAGCTGATCAGATGGAAGTGGCATGTGCAATTCTGGTGCACCGGTGCTGTGCGGGTATCGTCCGGTTAAAATGCTGCACCGGCTCGGGCTGCACGAACTTGTGGTAAGAAACGCATTATTGAATACAACTCCTTCTTCAGCCAGTTTATTGATATTCGGTGTTTTGATGTTCTGGTTTCCGTAGGGGCCGCAATCATTCCAGGCGGCATCATCAGCAATAAAAACGATAAAATT
>JAZBNQ010000314.1:0-2132 GCA_036350775.1 Mariniphaga sp. | reverse complement strand
TTTACCGCCGATGTTGCGCTTGCAATTTATTAAGCGAAGCGCAGCATCCGGTAAACAACTTAAAGTCCACGAAACAAATTTCATTCGGGTAATGGTACACAATTTCAAACAACATTTATTTTCACAGAAAATTAACCTGTGTATGTTTCAATAAAACGAAAACAATGAACATATTAACCTTGATATTAATTGCAATAAGTATTTCATTCGGAATTTTCGAAATTTCGATGTCGGCGGGAAAAACACTTTCCAGAATCCGGTTCTGGCAAGCTGCAAAAATTGCATTTATACTGGTGTTGCTGCAAATTCCGGTACTTCTTATCGGTTGGTTCTCAGGAGAAAAATTTGAAGATTTGATTCACAGTTACGACCATTGGATTCCGTTGGCGCTTTTTGGCGCACTGGGTCTTAAAATGCTATTTGAAAGTTTAAGGCATTTCAACAACCGAAAGAAAATGAATTCATTAACGATTAACATGCTTCCGGGAATCATTTTGGCAATCCTTTTCGATGCACTTCTTATCGGGATTAGTTTCGCATTTTTCGACCACCGCTTAGTTCTCATTATGCTCGCCATTGGGGTATTAACTTTTCTAACAGTGCTTGCAGGAATTTTCTGGGGAAAAAAATCGCAATTTCATTTAAACTACCATACAAAAATCTGGGGAGGCTTTTTACTCATCGGAATTTGTGTCAATCTGCTTTTAAAATTACCTTTTTAGCCGTTTAACGGTTTTCTTCTGCAAACCAACAGCAATTCCAATTCTTGACTCCTTGAATGTATTGATACAAATAGTTTCTCATCTCACTTCGTAATTTTAAGATCATTTTCAATACTAAAAAATATGAACAATTCGGTTCGTAAAAATGTACTTGAATCATAATCTTTCCCGATTTCGGTTGGGTTCAAAAAATTTGAATTTATGAAAAACTTATTGCTTCTTTTTACTGCACTATTCCTGACGGTAAGTGCACATGCCCAAATCAGTGCCAAACTGATGCGTTACATGGATGTTTCAGCGAACCAAATCACTTTTGTTTACGGAGGTGATATCTGGCTGGTTGACAAAACTGGTGGAACTGCCATTCCGGTTACCAATTCGCCCGGAGAAGAGTCCTGGCCAAGGTTTTCGCCCGATGGCAAACACATCGCCTACACTGCAAATTACAACGGCAATTCAGACGTTTATGTGATGCCCGTAACCGGCGGTATTCCCACGCGGGTAACCTACAATGCGTTTCCCGACCGTGTGGTTGACTGGCACCCCGACGGGAAAAGGCTGTTGTTTGCCTCTGCCCGCGAAAATGGTGTGAGCCGCCTGAACCAGTTTTATCTGGTGGATAAAAACGGCGGATTTCCTGAAAAACTTCAGGTTCCTTACGGCGAACTGGCCAGTTTTTCACCCGACGGAAATAAACTCGCCTACATTACAAAAATTACCGAGAACTACCCGTTTAAACGCTATTTTGGCGGACTTGCTTCCGACGTAATTCTTTTCGATTTAAAAAAGAGTGAAGCAGAAAAAATCACTGACTATCCCGGTAACGACGGACAGCCTTCGTGGGCAGGCGACAAAGTCTATTTCCTATCTGATCGTGATGCCAATATCCGCCTGAATATTTGGGAATATGATACCAAAACCAAAGAAACCAGGCAGATTACGCGGTACGATGATTTCGATATTTCTTTTTTGAATGCAGGGCCGAATGACCTGGTTTATGAAATGGGAGGCGATCTTTACCTGATGGACCTTGCTACTTTAACCGCTGAAAAGGTGGATATTAATGTTATTAGCGATTTGTCTGCCGAAATGCCGCAAAGCAAAGACGTGAGCAGCCGTATTTCAAACATGACCGCCTCTCCGGGTGGAAAAAGGGTTGTATTTGAGGCCCGGGGTGAACTGTTTAATGTTCCGGTAAAAGAGGGTTTTTCACTGAACCTGACCCAGTCGAGCGGCGCTTTCGACCAAAACCCGGCCTGGTCGCCCGACGGAAAAACCATTGCCTACTGGAGCGACAAATCGGGCGAATATGAAATTTACCTGCAGGACAGCGAAGGAAAAGAACCTGCCAAACAACTTACTAAACGAGGAAAAGGTTTTGGGTACAAACTTTTTTGGTCGCCAAACAAC
>JAZBNQ010000313.1:0-10509 GCA_036350775.1 Mariniphaga sp. | reverse complement strand
ACCGGGCTTGTTCAGCAAAAATCTCGTTAATCCGGGTTATTTGATTTTGGGGATAATTTTCATTTGGTAACAACTCAGCAGCATGTTCATAATCCGCCATGGCTTCATTGTATTGTTTCCGCTGGAAAGACCGGTCGGCAGATTTTATCAGTTTATCGTACATCGTGCGGTTGGCAAGCTCGTTCATTAATTCCTTAATTTCCCTGATTCTGCGGGTTGCAGCTTCATCACCCGGTTTATGGGAAAGTGCACTTTCGTAAAATGAGATTGCCCGCTCATAAAACTGTTTCTCAAAATTCAGTTCTGCTTGAAAAACAGCATCTTCGTAATTTTTAAGTTGTTCCGCATTTTGTGTCTGCCTGGCTATGATAGCATCTATTTCGTTTATTTTTTGTTTGGGATAATCTTCATTTTGTTTTAAGTCCAGAGCTTTTTGAAAAGTATTCCGGGCTTCTACATATAATAACTCTTTAAATGAATTTTCGGCCTGAACAATTAAATTTTGATATTCCTGCTCAATTTGCTGCCGGCGGATGATTTCATTGATTTCATCTGCCCTTTGTTGCGCGTGGCTATTGTTTGGATCTACCGATAACGCGCGGTGGTATGCATTTCGAGCCTCCGGATATTTTTCATCGGCAAATAAAGCATCGGCTTGTTTTATTAATGCTGCGAGCCGTTCGGCCCTTGCCTGCTGCATTTCTTCGGCAACCATAAGCAACCCAAGCAAGTCATTTATTTCAGCAATCCTATCTTTTGGGTATTGCTCTTTAGGAAAAATCTTACTTGCTGCCTGATATCCGTCCAGTGCATTTAAAAATTCTTCATTTCTGTATTCATTTTCAGCCTCCCTGATGTGCTGATCATATTCTTTTCGCAATTCGGCCAGCTCAGCTTTTGTAAGTCCTGCCAAATAATCGGCTTCACGTCCAAGTTGCTGCGATTGTATTATAGCCTGATCGATCAAATGCTTAATCTGTGCTTCATTATAATAGAGATCTGAAATAAAGTTATCCACATTTTCACTGTAATAAATTTTCATTACCGTATTTTCTGAAAACGTTCGGTCAATTCCGGGGATTTCAGTAAATAACCTGATATTTACCGGAAACGGAGGAAAAAGCGGATCGGACTGAAGAACCGGGCCCGGCACTTGGGTATTTACCGCAATTTTCTGGGGAAAGTTTCCGGGACGGGAAAAAATCAGGGTCCATTCGTGATTGTAATTCAATTCCACTTTATAATTGCCATTGGAGCCAATCCCGTAATTATCAAGCCTCCGGCCATCGCGGAACATTTGAATCACAGCACCGTCAACAGAGCCTTCCTCAACGCTCACAGTTCCTTCTAAAGTAAGACCATTGCTTCTTTGTGCAGTTGCCAGTGATTCAACACCCAATAAAACAAAAACAAGTATATATAATCTCAGATATTGCATTTTCATAAAAGACCCCAATTAAAAGGAAACGAAAATAGGAACATTTAATTATTTGAGAAACGTTATTTTAAATTGGTTGTTTTAAAGCATTAAAATTTTCTGATTCTTTCCTGTTTTTGGCTAAAATGTATTAGTTTTCCGCTTTAACCGAACAAAATAATTTAAATGAAGCGTGAAGCAAGCCTGTTTTTAGCACTGTTGCCTATTTTGGTATTAATTGTTCTGCTGACATCCAACGTATTTCTGTTTGAAGACACACTTGCCGGTGCAAATCAGATTTCTTTGTTGCTTGCGGCAGCGCTTGCCGGAATTATTTCGATACGACTGGGATTGTCATGGAATAAGATTCGTGAAAAAATTGTCAGCACAATAGGTTCCGCTATGCCTTCAATTTTGATCCTGTTACTAATTGGTTCACTTGCAGGAACCTGGATGATAAGCGGAGTGGTCCCCGCAATGATTTATTATGGTCTGGATATCATAAGCCCAAAAATGTTTTTGTTTACTGCAGTTGTGGTAAGTGCCATTGTAAGTGTTGCAACCGGAAGTTCATGGTCAACCATTGCCACCATTGGAGTTGCTTTGCTGGGCATTGGAAAAGCGCTGGGCATGAGCGAAGCGGTTGTGGCCGGAGCTATCATTAGCGGAGCTTATTTTGGAGATAAAGTTTCTCCGTTGAGCGATACAACCAACCTGGCACCTGCCATGGCAGGAACTGATTTATTTACCCATATACGCTATATGTTCTATACCACCGTGCCTTCGCTTACCATTACACTTGTAATTTTTCTGGTTATCGGGTTCAGTGGAGATCATTCCGGGGCACTCAATAATGTTGAAACTGTTAAAGCAGCCATCAATGGCACATTTAGCACAAATCCGTTACTTTTTCTTGTGCCGGCAATGCTTCTTACAATAATAATTCTGAAAGTTCCTCCATTGCCATCGTTGCTGGCAGGTTCACTTTTGGGTGGAATTTTTGCCATCATATTTCAACCTGAAATTATTCGTGAAGTAGCAGGAATAACTGACAACTACATTCAGGCATCTTACGTGTCTGTAATGCAGGCCATGTTTGGCGATGTGTCACTCACCACAACCGATTCCAAAGTGAATGAACTACTAAGCACTTCAGGGATGCGGGGAATGCTCGATACCGTTTGGCTTATTCTTTCGGCCATGGTTTTTGGAGGGGTTATGGAATCGGCAGGGTTACTTCGCCGGATTACCCAACCCATTGTTCGCTACGCAAAAAGTACAGGGAGTTTGGTGGCATCAACCGTTGGAACCTGTATCTTCTTTAATACTACAGCTTCCGATCAATACATTTCCATTGTTGTTCCGGGCCGGATGTTCCGTAAAACCTATGAAGAAAAAGGCTTAAAACCTGAAGTACTTAGCCGTACGCTGGAAGACAGTGGTACCATGACTTCAGTTTTAATTCCATGGAATACCTGTGGTGCCACCCAGTCGAGAGTATTGGGAGTTGATACATTTGCATACGCACCATACGCATTTTTTAATATAATCAGCCCGCTAATGACGATACTTTTCGCCTATTTAAATATTAAAATAAGGCGGTTTGTGAAGGATGAAAAAGCGAAAAAAATACCGGATGTTCCTGTAGATTGAAAAAATTACCACAAAAACTCAATTCTTATGAAATTGAATATTTTCCAAATTGATGCCTTTGCTGAAAAAGTTTTTACCGGAAATCCTGCAGCAGTGGTTCCGCTGCAAGAGTGGCTTTCTGATGAAATGATGCAAAACATTGCAATGGAAAATAATCTTTCAGAAACTGCTTTTTTCATTGCGGCAGAAAACGGTTATCACATTAGGTGGTTTACGCCAGTTACTGAAGTGAACCTTTGCGGACATGCCACTCTGGCTTCGGCACATGTTCTTTTTCACCATATGGATTATCCGGAAAAAGAAATCCGGTTTCAGTCAAAAAGTGGCCTTTTAAAAGTAAAAAAAGAAGGTAAACTGATTGTGCTTGATTTTCCGACATCTGAAGTGACTGAAATTGAATTTCCACTAAATATTGAGAAGGCTTTCGGAATAATACCACAAGCCTGTTTTAAGGGCCGCGAAGATTTGATGTTCGTATTCAGAAATCAGGCGGAAATTCAAAACCTTCAACCTGATTTCAGCTTTCTGAAAACACTTGAAATGCGTGGAATTATTGTAACAGCACCTGCTAATGAATTTGATTTTGTTTCGCGTTTTTTTGCACCACGCGAAGGAATAGACGAAGACCCGGTTACCGGATCGGCACACACCATGCTTATTCCTTACTGGGCAGGAAAACTTGGAAAAAATAAGCTGGTTGCCAAGCAAATTTCAAAACGAGGTGGAGTTTTGTATTGCAAATATTCAGGAGCGCGCGTTGAAATTGGGGGACTCGCACAAACCTATATGTCCGGAAAAATCGTATCAAATAAAACCTGATAGAATCCCTGTTGTTAGAGCAAATTTTTTAGTGCATTTTCGATTGAAACATTCAAATATCGGGCTTCAAATAACATTTAATCATCAAAATATAAAATCCTTAAAATAGGGAAAAGAATTAATTATTTTTTACGAATTATGTTGTTCAACATCATTTGAAAAATAAGACAGGAAATCTGGTTTAAATCAATGAAAGCAGGATGCATTTTCGTTGAAAACTCTATTGAAAACATGACTTATTCCCAATGATTAACGTTGTAGAAAACCATTTTTAACAAATACTTTACAAAACCTTTTGAACAAACAATAATGATATTCGAAAGTTTTTATGGCATATAGTTTTTATATATTTGCGACCTTTATTTGAAACCCTAATTTTACCGGAAAACCATGAAATGAGCCATAAAAAATAGTCGATATATTTTTCCGCAAAACCTGTTTTTATTGCAAATTAAATCGAATTCCACTGATGACAATTAATTGATTAATATGAAAAATATCAAATTTATCAGCGCCAGAGAAGCAGTTAAAGTTATTAAATCAAACGACCGTGTTCACCTTCACAGTGTTGCGGTAACACCCCATCCGTTAATTCAGGCAATGTGTGAAAGGGGCCGTAACAATGAGTTCAGAAACGTACGTATCCAACATATTCACACCGAAGGAGATGCGCCCTATGCAAATCCCGAGTTTGAAGGAATTTTTCAGTTGGAATCATTTTTTGTGGGGCACAACGTAAGAAAACAAACCCAGGCCGGTTATGCCGATTACATCCCGGTTTTTCTTCAGGAAACCCAGCGGCTTATTCGCGAAGGATATCTTCAGGTAAATGTAGCGATGATTCAGATTTCGGTTCCCGACAAATTTGGCTATGCTTCGCTGGGAACATCGGTTGATGCCACATTAGCCGCCGTAGAAAAAGCAGATACGGTTATTGCCATTGTAAATCCAAATGTGCCGCGGGCATTCGGCGATGCCATGATTCATATTAATGAAATTGACCTGTTTATTGAAGATGACAGCGAATTGATTGCAGCCGAACCAGGACCAATTGGTGATACCGATCGTAAAATAGGACGTTATGTTGCCGAGCTGGTAGAAGACGGCGCAACTTTACAAATGGGAATTGGTGCTATTCCAAATGCTGTGCTAACCATGTTGGGAAACCACAAGGATCTGGGAGTTCATTCCGAAATGTTTGCCGATGGAATTTTACCCCTGGTTGATAAAGGTGTCGTTAACGGGAAAAACAAAAAAATTGACAAAGGCAAACTGGTAGCTACTTTCTTAATGGGTTCAAAAAAATTGTATGATTTTATTGACGACAATCCGGGTGTTGCCATGCAAGATGTAAAATATACCAACCGGGTAAATGTTATTGCCAAAAACCCAAAAGTTACGGCAATTAACTCGGCACTTCAGATTGATATTACAGGGCAGGTTTGTGCCGATTCAATAGGGACTAAATTTTATTCAGGCGTAGGCGGACAAATTGACTTTTTACGCGGTGCATCGCTTAGTAGTGGCGGAAAACCCATTATTGCTATGCCATCGGTTACCAATAAAGGAATCAGCAAAATTGCACCCATTTTAACTCCAGGGGCCGGTGTTGTGAGTACCCGAGCCAATATTCACTGGCTGGTAACTGAATTTGGAGCAGTAAATCTCTACGGAAGATCTTTGCAAGACCGCGCCAAACTTATTATTTCCATTGCACATCCCGACCACCAGGAAGAACTGGACAAAGCAGCCTTTGAACGTTTTGGCCCTCACTTTCATTTTATTTGGGACGAAAACAATTAACAAAAATTTTATAAAAATGAATATTACACATATTGAACATATTGGCATTGCAGTAAACAGTCTTAATGAAGCCATTCCATTTTACGAAAAGATGTTGGGACAAAAATGCTATGCAATAGAAGAAGTAACAGACCAAAAAGTTAAAACTGCCTTTTTTATGGTAGGGCAAACAAAAATTGAATTGCTGGAGTCAACCAACCCGGAAGGGCCAATTGGAAAATTTATAGAAAAAAAAGGCCCGGGAATTCATCATATTGCTTATGCCGTCGAGAATGTTGATGAATCGCTTAAAGAACTTGAAGAACAAGGGGTTCGTCTTATCGACCAAAAAGGCCGTAAAGGCGCCGAAGGACTTAATATCGGATTTTTACACCCCAAATCAACCCTGGGAGTTTTAACCGAAATTTGCAGCAAATAACATTTATAGACAAAATCACGATTAACCCATTTTATAATGAGTACCCAGGAGAAAGTAAAAAAGCTGATTGAATTGCGGGCTGAGGCCAAACTTGGCGGAGGATTGAACAGGATAGAAGCTCAGCATCGCAAAGGCAAATTCACTGCAAGGGAACGGATTGAACTTTTGCTGGATGAGGGTAGCTTTGAAGAATTCGATATGTTTGTTACCCACCGCTGCACTAACTTTGGTATGGAAAAGAAAAAATTTCTTGGCGATGGTGTAATTACCGGGCATGGAACTATTGATGGTCGTGTAGTTTATGTTTTCTCTCAGGACTTTACCATTTTTGGAGGTTCCCTATCCGAAACTTTTGCACAAAAAATTTGCAAAGTGATGGACATGGCCATGAAAGCCGGAGCCCCGTTAATTGGAATAAACGATTCGGGTGGCGCCCGTATTCAGGAAGGAGTAACCTCACTGGCAGGATATGCCGAAATTTTTGAGCGTAATATCCTTGCCTCAGGGGTTGTTCCGCAAATCTCGGCCATTTTCGGTCCGTGTGCCGGCGGAGCTGTTTATTCGCCCGCACTTACCGATTTTATAATGATGACCGAACAGAATTCCTACATGTTCGTTACCGGCCCAAAAGTGGTAAAAACAGTTACCGGCGAAGACATTTCGGTTGAAGACCTTGGTGGTGGAAAAATTCACGCCTCAAAATCCGGTGTTTCTCATTTTTTGGTTGAAGATGAAAAAGAAGGTTTGATGCTCATTCGCAAACTCCTTACTTTTCTTCCGCAAAACAATCTGGAGGATCCAATTGCCACTGAAAATACCGACCCTATTGACCGAATGGACGATTATCTGAATGAAATAATCCCGGAAAATCCACATCAACCTTACGATGTTACCGATGTAATTAACTCCATTGTTGATTATGCTGAGTTCCTTGAAATTCACAGAAATTACGCTAAAAACATTGTGGTTGGTTTTGCCAAATTCGATGGACATCCGGTTGGTATTGTTGCCAACCAGCCTAATTACCTGGCCGGAGTGCTCGACATTGAAGCATCGAGAAAAGCTGCCCGGTTTGTGCGTTTTTGCGACAGTTTTAATATTCCTGTTCTTACTCTTGTTGATGTACCTGGCTTTTTGCCGGGCAGCCGTCAGGAATATGGCGGAATTATTACGCACGGAGCTAAACTCATGTTTGCTTACGGCGAAGCTACTGTTCCTAAAATTACAGTAACCTTACGCAAATCTTACGGTGGTGCGCATGATGTGATGTCGTGCAAGCAATTGCGCGGAGACCTGAACTACGCCTGGCCAACTGCTGAAATTGCTGTTATGGGTGCATCTGGTGCGGTTGAAGTTTTGCACGGAAAAAAACTGGCAGAAATTGAAAATCCCAATGATAGAGCAAAATTTATTGCCGACCACGAAGAAGAGTATAAGGAAAAATTTGCCAATCCTTACCAGGCTGCAGCGCTTGGCTACATCGATGATATTATTGAACCAAGAAATACCCGTTTCCGTATAATTCGCGGATTACAGAGCCTGGCTACCAAAAAGCTGGTAAATCCGCCTAAAAAACATTCTAACATTCCACTTTAAAGTAAAAACAAAATGAACATTCTTTTTATGCTTCTGGTCAATCCTTTTGACTTTGGTTTTACTGTTGCGATAGTTGGTTTTGGAATCGTGCTTTCGGCATTAACCTTATTGTTTTTGGTTTTTTCCAGGCTTCCAAAAATTATCAACCTGAAATTCAAAAAGAAAACAGGAAAACAGGAAAAATCCAATACTTCAGGAGAACAGGATCAACATATTGAAGGAAACGTGACTGCTGCCATTAGTTTGGCCCTTCACCTTTATTTTGATGAAATGCATGATGAAGAAAGTAATATAGTTACCATTAAACAGGTTAAAAAAGCCTATTCTCCCTGGAGTTCAAAAATATATAGCGTAACCCAAAACTGGCCCAGAAATTAAAATCGCAAAAGATGAAAAAATATAAATTTACCATAAGCGGAAGCGAATACGAAGTGCACATTAAAGACATTGAAGACAACATTGCCGAAGTTGACGTAAATGGTACCCGATATGAAGTTTTGGTTCACAACGAAATAAAAACGTCTAAAACGCCGCGGCTGGTTCGCAAACCATTGGAAAAAATGCCTGGCGAAGGCCAGATAAAAAAGAAAGAAACAACCGGAAAACACGAGGTTACTGCCCCACTGCCCGGCACCATTTTAAAACTAAATGTATCAGTTGGTGACATGGTTTCCGAAGGACAAAACCTTTTGGTTATGGAAGCCATGAAAATGGAAAACCAGGTACAAACTACCAAAGGTGGAGAAGTTTTGGCAATAAAGGTTAATGTTGGCGATGCCGTTCAGCAGGAAGACGTTCTTATTGAGATTGGTTAACCGCAAAGCATTCAAAATAAAATGAGAAAAATATTTCAATTACTTACAATTTTTGCGGTACTGTTTTCTACTCTTTCTACCCTGGGAAATGAAAAAAACATATCAACTCAAATTATCAGTGGAAAATGGGTGAATCACAGCGATGGATATGTTCCTGTGCCCACTTATAACCCAAAGGAAACATCGCCCAACGAAAAGCTGGCAACCGTTAAACGTTACAAAACATTTAGTTTTGAATCGAACAATACTTTTACGCTCGATTCTGCCAAACAGCGCTACACAGGCCGTTACCGCATTTCCGGAGATCAAATTGTTCTCGATTTTAATCCGGTTGTGGTAACACATTTGCGCAAAAATATGGATCCGAATACTTCGTCAACCGATTATAAAACTGAGCTTGAAACAGTAACATTACCGCAGCGGTCACTTTATATTACGTCCGATGGAAAATTAGCCGGCGATGGTTTCAAGTATAAAAATTACAGCGGGGCAGTTTCGGGTCTTTTCAATTTTTACGAATTCTCGGGCTTTGCCAACGTTACATGGAAACACCTGATGATGATCCTGGTTGGATTAATTTTTATTTACCTGGGAATCCGTTATGAATTTGAACCGCTGTTGCTTGTGCCCATCGGTTTTGGAATTCTGGTTGGGAATATTCCTATGTTTCAGGTAGCAGATTTCAATTTGAAACTGGGTATTTACGAACCCGGCTCAGTTATGAATATTCTCTACCAGGGTGTTTTGCAGGGTTGGTATCCGCCACTAATTTTTCTGGGTATTGGCGCTATGACAGATTTTTCATCGCTCATTTCGAACCCGAAACTTATGTTGCTGGGAGCTGCCGCCCAGGTGGGAATTTTCCTCACATTTCTGGGAGCACTTTGGCTTGGTTTTGCCCCACCAGAGGCTGGTGCAATCGGAATTATTGGTGGAGCAGACGGTCCAACGGCAATTTTCATTTCATCGAAACTGGCAAACGGGATGAATATGATGGCTAACGGCCAGATAGTGAAAAACCTTATTGGCCCCATTGCCATAGCAGCTTATTCATACATGGCATTGGTTCCGGTTATTCAGCCACCGGTTATTAAACTACTTACTTCAAAAAGAGAGCGCAGAATTAAAATGAAACCACCCCGTGCGGTTTCAAAACTCGAAAAAATATTATTCCCCATTGTGGGATTGCTGCTTACTGCATTTATTGCACCTTCTGCATTGCCGCTGCTTGGAATGTTGTTTTTTGGAAACCTGTTAAAAGAATCTACCGTTACCAAACGGCTGGCAAATACAGCAAGTAACGCACTAATTGACGTAATTACCATTTTACTGGGTATTACGGTTGGTGCTTCAACACAGGCTGATATTTTTCTAACACCTTCATCCATAAAAATATTTGCTTTGGGGGCAGCTTCGTTTGTGATTGCAACAGCTGGCGGTGTGGCAGGCGCCAAGCTAATGAATGTATTTATGAGTAAAAACAATAAAATTAATCCTATGATTGGTGCAGCAGGAGTTTCCGCTGTACCTGACAGTGCGCGCGTTGTGCAACACATGGGATTAAAAGAAGACCCAACCAATCACTTGCTTATGCATGCCATGGCGCCTAATGTTTCGGGTGTAATTGGCTCGGCAGTGGCGGCAGGTATTTTATTAAGCTTCTTAATGTAGATTCAGAAAAAAATTACTGAAACTTCATTATTTTGAAGGCTGGTATAATATGTAATCAATTATTTACACCGGTGCTTTTAACCCGGTATTTAACTTTCTCAGTGTCTTTTAATTGCTAAAGCTTTTTTATTTTTGGTTATCGCTATTCACCGGGCTGAGCCGTGGTGTAAAATCATATTTCTTAAAATAGTTAAAATACTGAATTTATCGTTCACCTAAGGTTGTTCATCAATCCTTCAAATGAATTTTAAGACCGTCAAAAGCTACAAAAACATTTTCCGGCAGTATGGACTGTATTTTTTCATGGGTTCCAAATT
>JAZBNQ010000312.1:0-2708 GCA_036350775.1 Mariniphaga sp. | reverse complement strand
GGGAGAAAATAAAACCACCGAAAATTCCCACAACCACAGTCATTATGGCCACGCCTAATTTACTTGTGTCCACCGGTTCAAAATCGAAAACCACGTTTCCAATTAAACTAAGCACCAAGGCCACAAAAACCAGCAGAACGCCCGAAATTCCGGCAATTCCAAAACCAGGTATAACGAATATCTCCAAAGCAATAAGAATGAGACCTGCAAGGAACAGCAGGATTTCCCAGTTTTCGGCCAACCCCTCGAGGTAAAGCGGGGCAAAATACAGCACTGCCGCCAGAATGGCCACACCCAGCGGAAAGCCAATACCCGGGGTTTGCATTTCGAAATATATGCCGCCAATTATGGCCATAATAAGCAATCCCGATACCATGGGATGTACCAGAAACCCGATTATCCTTTCGATAAATGACGGTTCATATTCCACAATCCTGTATTCTTCAATTCCAACCTTTTGCAAAACTTCGGGAACATTTTCAGCAATCCCTTCGCAAAACCCGTATTCAATGGCCTCAGCAGGCGTAAAAGTAAGCACTTTCCCGGTATCGATAATTCCTTCGATAAAAACCGAAGGATCAACCATGGCTTCGGCAATTTGGGGATCGCGCCGCCACTGCTGAAGGGTATCGTTGCCAACAATCACTGTTTTTTTGCCTTTTCCCTCGGCGGTGGCCCGCATTGTGGAACGCATGTAACTCTGGTATTTGTCGGGCATGGCCTGTCCGGTTTGGTTGACCACAGTTGCCGCACCAATGCTTCCGCCGGGTCGCATGTAAATGCTGTCGCAGGCAATGGAAATCAAAGCACCGGCAGAAGCGGCATTGTTGTCGATGAACACATAAACCGGAATCTTGCTTTGTAAAATTTTTGTCCGGATGGAATCAGCATCCAAAACGGTACCTCCATATGTATTCATGTGAATCAGAAATACATCGGCTCCCAAAGAATCAGCCGCTTCAAAAGCCTGCTGTGTTTGCCTCCAGGTAGCACGGGTTATTTCCTGTTTAATATTAAGCTTGTAAACCAGTTTCTCGTTGCTTTTTTCATCTTCTGCAAACAAAAAAACCGGCAAAAAAAACAGCATAAAAAATATACTCCGAAATGTATTCATTGCTTTAATTCTTTCTGATTTGTAAAACCTACATCCTGCCAATCAGGTTCAACAGCGAAGTTAAAAATAAATCCGGCAAATTAGACTAAAATTATCATCCGGCAATAAAAAACCTAATCCGCCTAAATTACTACCTTTGTCGTGTTTTTTTAAGATTGAAAAAAATGAATCTGAACAGCTTGACAGCCATTTCGCCGGTTGACGGCAGGTATCAAAACAAAGTAGAAAACCTTTGGAAATATTTCAGCGAATATGCCTTGATAAAATACCGGGTGTTTGTGGAGATTGAATATTTTGTGGCCTTGTGCGAACTGCCGCTGCCCCAATTAAGTAAAATTACGAAGGAACAACTGCATCAACTCGGAGAAATCCATCGACAGTTTTCGGTTGAACATGCGGCGCGTGTAAAAGAAATTGAAAGCGTGACCAACCACGATGTAAAAGCCGTGGAATATTTTATTAAAGAGGAGTTTGATAAAATTGGCCTGGGCAAATACAAGGAATTCATTCATTTTGGCCTCACCTCGCAGGATGCCAACAACACGGCCATGCCACTGTCCATTCTTCATGCTTTAAACGAAGAATATTATCCGCTGATGCAGGAAATGGTTAATAAACTTGAGGAACTGGCCGCACAATGGGAAAATGTTCCCATGCTGGCCAAAACCCACGGACAGCCAGCCTCGCCCACAAAGCTGGGAAAAGAAATCCGAGTGTTTACTGAACGCATTCAGGTTCAGTTGGAACAATTGAAAGGTTTACCTTGCCATGCCAAATTTGGCGGTGCCACAGGCAATTTTAACGCGCACTTTGTGGCTTACCCGGAAACGGACTGGCAGCAGTTTGCCAACAGGTTTTGTAAGGAAAAACTGGGATTGGAACGGTCGCAATACACCACGCAAATTGCCCATTACGACAATTACGGCGCCATTTTCGATGCCATGAAACGCATCAACAACATTGTGCTCGACCTCAACCGCGACATGTGGAGCTACATTTCCATGAACTACTTTAAACAAAAAATAAAAAAGGGCGAAGTGGGTTCTTCTACCATGCCGCACAAGGTGAATCCCATCGACTTTGAAAACTCCGAAGGGAACATTGGCATTGCCAACGCCGGGTTTGAACAGCTTTCATCAAAACTGCCGGTTTCACGGTTACAGCGCGACTTAACTGATTCAACGGTTACACGGTTTATTGGTGTGCCGTTCGGCCATACAATTATTGCCTTGAAATCAACTTTAAAAGGACTGGGCAAGTTGCTGCTCAATCAGCCGGCTATTGAAAAAGATTTGGAAGACAACTGGGCGGTGGTAGCCGAAGCCATTCAAACCATTTTACGGCGCGAGTTTTTCCCCAATCCATACGAAGCACTGAAAGATTTAACCCGCAAAAACGAGGTAATTAACAAGCAGGCCATTCATCAGTTTATTGACGGATTGATTGTGGATGAGAAAGTAAAACAGGAACTGAAACAAATTACACCACAAAATTATACAGGAATTTTCTAAATGAAAGATTTTCTTCATCTTCTTCGACGCTTTATTCCTCCCTACAAATGGAAACTGGTATGGAATATTGTGTTCAATTTTTT
>JAZBNQ010000311.1:0-5429 GCA_036350775.1 Mariniphaga sp. | reverse complement strand
TTTGTGCAAATTTTTACAAAATTTAGCATCAAATTGTTTTATTTCGCACATAAGTTTATTATATTTGTGATATTATAAATTTTAAAAAAGAGGTTATCATGCCAGGATTTAACAGAACAGGTCCATCAGGCGCCGGCCCGATGACAGGAAGGCAGCTAGGCAAGTGCACCGGGAATGTGGAAGATTTTCCGGGAAGAGGAAATCGAAATTTCAGGCACGGATTCCGTGGAGGTTTTGGCCGCGGGCAAGGCAGGAGATTGAGTTTCAGATGGGGAAATCCGTTTGGGCACCATCACGATGATCTTGCTCCCTGTGTTTCGGATGAAAAATTGCTTGAAACCGAAGCCCGAACTTTAAAAGAACAGCTTTCGCTGGTGGAAAAGGAATTGGAAAATATTCGCAAAAACAAAGAATGAACAGGCGGAATTGCTGCCTGCTTTTCTTAACCTGAACGCTCTCGGATCCGATAACTGTCGGATGGTAAGCTGACAGGTTTTTCAGAAACTAACTGTATTTCAATTTATCATTTAACAGTTTTCGAAATGAGATTAGGAAAAGGATTGGGCCTCGGAGGCCATAAAGGAAAAAATAAAGGTGGCGCATTTGGCCCGGGCGGTTACTGCCTGTGTGTAAAATGCGGACATAAGGTTCCGCACAACCAGGGAGTAAAATGTACCGAAATCAAATGTCCAAAATGCGGGCACACCATGGTGCGCGAAGAACTTGTAAAAAATAAAAAATGAAATTATGGCTGATAAAAATCCCGTTATCGAAGCCATATCAAGAGTCATGCACCCCGCGATAAATTGTTCACTTACAGAGCTTGGTATTTTAAAAGACCTGGAAATTTATGACAAAAATACCTTAATTGCCACATTTGTATTTCCGTTTCAGAAAATCCCCATCAAGGAAAAAATGATTGGTTCGGTTGAAGATGCTGCTAAAACATTTGGATATAATCTTGAATACATCGTCCGTTACATGAACGAGGTTGAGAAAAAACGTTTTCTGGAACTTGAAACAAAAAACTGGAAAGACAATAAAAATGCCGCAGCAAACTGTCAAATGTAAATTCTTTGAATAATTGAATCCAGAATATAAATACCTTTTTGGCCCCGTTCCGTCCCGCAGGCTGGGCATGTCGCTGGGAGTAGATTTGGTGCCAAAAAAAGTATGCTCGCTTAACTGCGTTTACTGCGAAGTGGGACCAACCACCAAACTCACCACACAACGTCTGGAATACATTCCCTACAAGAAAGTTATAAAAGAAATCAGCGCTTACTTTGCAGCCAGTCCCCCACCCGATTACATTACCTTTTCGGGCTATGGCGAGCCTACACTGAACTCGGCCATCGGGAAAATAATAAAGTTCATCAAAAACAACCAACCTGATATTCCGGTTGCAGTGCTTACCAATGGCACCTTGTTTTCATCAGTAGTAGTAAGAAAAGAATTACAAAACGCCGATCTTGTGCTTCCCTCGCTGGATGCAGCTTCTCAGGTTGTTTTTGAAAAGGTCAATGTTCCTGCGGAGGGACTGATTATCGATGAATATATTCAGGGACTGGTCGATTTCAGAAAAGAATTCACCGGAAAAATCTGGCTCGAAGTATTCATTTTACCCGGGTACAATGATAATGAAGATGAACTTTGCAAATTGAAAAGCGCCATTTTAGAAATCAAACCCGATCGAATTCAGCTTAATACGCTCGACAGGCCTGGAAGAGTTGAAAATCTGCAACCGGCCTCAATAGAATTACTCAAAAAAATCATTGATTTCTGGCAACTTGAAAATTTAGAAATCATTGCCAAAGCACCAGCACGTAAAATCTTACCGGCCTACCGAAATGACATGGAATCGGCCATTCTGGGCACTATTGTACGCCGCCCTTGTACTGCCGTCGATTTGGCACAGATACTGGGGACACATGTGAACGAAATCAATAAATACCTGGAAACGCTGGAACACGATGGCAAAATAATCCGGACCTGGGGAAAAAGAGGAGTGTTTTACCGGGTTTTTTGACTATAGCTTCAACTAACCACGCTTCTTTTACCTACGAAATCGGAGTTTATTTATGAAAATAACCACAGAGCAATCAATACAAGTAAAAAGTTTATAAGGATGCTCATTATCTTTTAAAGGTTCTCTTGTATCTTTTTTTTCTCTCCATTGTCAACTATGAATAAAATTTCTTGATAATCAAAAGTCAGTACCTCGCCTTTTTCATTGTAACCTACAATAAGTAAGTCTTCATGGGTGCTGTCTAAACCAAGAAAAGTGTATTTTTTATCTCTGTATTTAAATATCATTTTAAAGAGTTTAATGTGTGAGTAAATAGAAAATCAGTTGAATTTTAGAATTTCATCTATCTCCTTTCTGCAGGGAATAGAAGGCTGTGCTCCCATCCGGGTAACTGATAAAGCGGCCGCAGCACTTGCAAACCGTAACGATTCTTTTGGCGATTTACCCTCTACGCTGGCAACAGCATAAGCTCCGCAAAACGTATCTCCTGCAGCAGTTGTGTCAACAGCATCTACTTTAAAAGCCGGTACGCTGACTTTCTCATCCTTGGTAACAACGAATGCTCCTTTGGCCCCAAGCGTTATGATTACTTTCCCAACTCCCTGGTCTAGCAGTTTTGCTGCCGCTTTTTCAGCATCAATTTCATTTTCTACGGGCATTTGTGCCAGATAACCGGCTTCCACTTCATTCAGGACCAATATATTTACTTTTGGAATGTAAGATAAATCAAACTCGCGGGCTGGTGCAAAATTCCAGAGTACCGTAATACTTTTTTTATTGGCGATATCAATTATGTATTTAATGGTATCTACCGGAATTTCGTATTGCAAAACAATGATTGCAGCCTCATCGATTACCGGCATGGCCTCATCGATTTTCTCTGGAGTTAGCCGGTAATTAGCTCCTGGTGCTACCGAGAGGTAATTATTACCCTCACTTCCAATCATTACAAGGGCATGACCACTTGGTATTCCAGACTCGTGAAACACAAACTGCGTATCTATCCCATCGTCTTCATAGTTTTGTATCATTTGAGGTGTATAAGCATCTTCACCCACACAATTTACAAAGGCCACGTCTCCGCCGGCGCGCGCAGCAGCCACCGCCTGGTTGGCGCCCTTTCCACCATATACCTGAAAAAAATCGGCGTCGGTTATGGTTTCTCCTTTGTCAGGCAGGCGATCCATTTTCATAATCAAATCGACATTTGAACTGCCGATAACAACTATTTTATCTTTCATTATTCAGAACTTAAAAATTTTAGACTTACGCTCAAAACTTTCTATACAAAGTCAGTTTAAACGTGCAATAATTATTATGGCCAAACCAACGATGAAAAACGCGAACATTGCTGAAATGAGTTTATCCACGACCTTTGGTGCTCCTGCAAATTCTTTAAAAACAAAAACTCCCCAGGCAGCGCCAATCATTGTTGCGCCTTGTCCCAATCCATAGGAAATAGCCGGACCTGCCTTTTCCGCAGCTACCAGATTGAACAGGAAACCGATGTTGAAAATTATGCCTCCCGCTATTCCAATCAAATGTAAACGAGTCGTTCCGTTGGTGAAGTAATCTTTATAATTAGTTCGTGTTCCGGTAATTGGTTTGTACATGAAAAATGTATTCCAAATAAAATTGGACAAAAATAACCCAACCGAAAATACGAGCACCGCAGAATATGGTGTCAGTTTACCGGGCTCAGGATTTGCAAAATTTAGCGTCATTCCTTCGGCCACGAAACGATAAAAGAAAGCCATAATAACACCGGATATTATGGAAACCACAATTCCTTTGGTTGAAGTTTTTCCTTTCGACTTTGCCGCTTTACGCGATGCAATTCCATTTAATACCATAGCAACTACAACTAATCCGACTCCCAGGAAAAGCAAGATCGGGTCTCCTTCAGGTACATTCATATAATTGATTAACACGCCCAATACTAGAGCAAGACCAACAGCAATGGGAAAAGCAACCGATAATCCGGCGATAGCAATTGCAGCAACAATCAATAAGTTCGATAAATTAAAAACTGCGCCTCCCAGCAGTGCAAATCCAATTGAACGGGAATCAGCCTGAGCCAAATCTTCCAGCAAGCTCCGCCCTTCGTCGCCCACACTTCCCATTGTCAAACCAAAAATAAGGGCTGTTAGAATCAATCCAATGGAATAGTCCCAGTAATACAAAGGAAATTGCCATTTCGAGGTGGTAAATTTTGAGGTGTTGGCCCATGAACCCCAGCACAGCATTGTCACAAATGTAAAAACAACAGCTAGCGCATAAGAATTGATAATAAACATATTCTTTGAATTTTATTTTAGAAATTATTATTTAAACCGTGCTTTTGCATCTTCCAATATCTTAACTGTAGCTGTTGCACCACAGCGCGAGCAACCCACTTCCTTTACAGCAATTAATCCCTCGAGCGAGCGCACACCTCCTGCAGCTTTTACTTTCACTTCCGGGCCAACACTATCTTTCATCAGTTTCAGGTTGGGAATGGTAGCTCCTTCATATGAATATTTACCGTCTTCACCTTTTAAAAAACCAAAACCCGAAGAAGTTTTCACGTAATCGGCACCTACTTTTGTGCAGATTTTGCATAACTTAACAATGTCTTCCTTTTTCGTCACATAATCGGTCTCGAAAATTACTTTTACAATGGCACCGTTTTCATGACATTTTTGGGTCACTGCTCCTATTTCCTCCTCAATGTAATCCCAGTCGCCCTGCAGCGCTTTACCAATGTTAATCACCATGTCGATTTCAACAGCGCCGTCGTTGCAGGCAGTTTCGGTTTCAAAAACTTTAACCTGAATAGCCGAGTTTCCTGCCGGAAAACCAATAACGCAACCTACGTAAACATCGGTTCCTTTCAACAATTCAACGGCTTGTTTTACGGCGTACGGTTTTACACAAACCGAGGCCACATCATACTTTTTTGCCACTTCGCACTCCCTTATTAAATCTTCATCAGTCATTGTTGGATGAAGAATGGAGTGGTCAATCATTTTTGCGAGTTCTTTTACTTTATTCATTTTTTAATTTTTTTCGGAATACAAAATTCAAAAATGGGATTACCATTTTTTTATTCTGCACTTACCATATTATTACAAGATTTAATTCACTATTGAGATCATATTTATACCTTCAGTTAATTTGTATGTTTTGTTGTTATAAAAAAGTTTTCCGGAGAGTTTTCCGGGTAAATTTATCCTGCCATTCAGTTTTTCATTTCCGGTTTTCTCAAATTCAACTTCAATGTTTCCGTATTTATGGGGCATTGATACTTTTATGTGATTCAATTCTCCTGGCTGGGGCCTTATCTCAACCGTTTTAAATCCCGGAGATGCAGGGCTGATACCACATGTAATGTTCAAAAAATCATAAATTGGATGTGCAGCCC
>JAZBNQ010000310.1:0-10259 GCA_036350775.1 Mariniphaga sp. | reverse complement strand
ATTCTTTTTGTTTTTAAATCGTTTGGCCACCCAATTGAACACCCAGCCTTTTTCTACTGCATCTGCCACATATTTTGAATCGGTATAAATAGTGACTTCACTGCCCTGAATTTTAAGTGTTTCGAGTGCAACTATAACCGCGAGCAGTTCCATGCGGTTATTGGTTGTAATCCGGTAACCTTCCGACAATTCCTTGCGGAGCTGTCCCGAGAGCATCACAATTCCGTAACCTCCCGGACCGGGATTTCCGCGGGCTGCCCCATCGGTATAAATGGTTATTTTAGGTTTTGGCATATTTCAACTTTCATGCAAAAATGAAACAAACATTTTAATTAGCAACAAAAAACCCCGCCAAAATGGCGAGGCTTTTTTTCATTTATTTTTATTTCCGGACTACAAATTTGTAAAGTGCAATTTTATTCAACAACCTTCATTTCATCAATGAGATGTGTAGCACCGGCATATTTATCGATAACCCACAAAACAAAACGGATATCAACATTAATACATCGTTGTAACTCAGGTTCAAATGCAATGTCGCCGCTCATGGCTTCCCAGTTTCCATCGAAAGCCACTCCAATCAGTTCTCCTTTATTATTGAGCACCGGGCTACCTGAATTTCCTCCGGTAATGTCGTTGTTGGTAATAAAACAAGCTACCAGTTCATTCTCCTCGTTTGCATAGCGGCCAAAATCGCGGGCAAGCAACAATTCCTTCATACGCTCGGGCACATGGAATTCATCATCACCCGGAATCTCTTTTTCCAGATAGCCGTCAACTGTAGTGTAATATTTATAAATAACCCCGTCTCGTGGTTCGTAATCGAGCACCTGCCCGTAAGTTAGGCGCATGGTAGAATTGGCATCGGGATAGAAGGTTTTACCTTCCTGCATTTCCATTAAACCGGCAATAAACAGGCGGTTTCCTTTGTCCAGCAAATCGTCATTTTTCCCAGCCAGTTCATTCAGTTCCCTGTAAATATCAAAAATATCGCGGGCAGCCTGAAAAGCCATATCTTTTTCCAGTGTTTTCAATTTCATGTTATCCAGAAACTGATTCAGTTCATTTTGATCGTCAAAAACTGATTTTTTGAACATTTTTTCAGTGTATTTATCAAAATCGCCTTTGTACTTTTTTTGCACTTCGGCAAAAAATGCCGGATGATATTTCGGATTGATATTATCGGCATACAACTTCATTAATGCAGCGGCCACTCTTTTATCGGTTTCGGCATCGTAATCTTTAAAATGAGAATCCATACCGTAGGTTATCCGGTTTTTAATCATTTCCTGAAACTCAGTGCGTGTTTCTCCCTCACTTAACAACCTGTAAACCGGCAGGGCACGGTAGGCAAACATAAAAATCTCAGGTCCGCGAACCATGGCTTCTGCCATATATTCCTGCGCTTTTTTAGTTTCCAAATCGCTGTATGCATCTTCAATATATTCCAGAGCTTTCCCATATTTTTCCATACGGCTGTTATCTTCATTTACCCACTGCATAAATTCGTCTTCCAGCGCCTTTTTTTCATCAATCACATTCAGGTTTTCCAACCCGCGGTTTTGCCCAATGCTGTATTTATAGTAGTTTGAGCTACGGGCATATTTTGAAGCATACTGAATACGTGCTTTCTGACTACTGCTCATATACTTATCGATTATCCGCAACTTTTCTTCACGCACTTCAACCCGCACCGGGTTAGTAACATCCATAGTGTATTGTACTCCATACGAAGTTTCATATCTGTTGGTCCTGCCGGGGTATCCCATCACCATGGCAAAATCGCCTTCTTCAATGCCATTAATTGATACAGGAAAAAAATGTTTTGGAGAGTAAGGAATATTGTCTTCAGAATATCTTGCAGGCTTTCCATCGGGGCCGGAATAAACACGAAACAGGGCAAAATCGGCAGTGTGCCTTGGCCACATCCAGTTGTCGGTATCACCCCCAAATTTTCCCAGAGCCTGAGGTGGAGCACCTACCAAACGAACATCGTTAAAAGTTTCAACCACAAAAAGATGAAACTGATTAGAATTGAAAAAACTCCTTACATACGTTTCATAATGTGCATCGCCTTTGGCTTCCTTTTCCAGATCGCCCGTAACACTGTTTATTTTTTTATTTCTTTCCTCTTCAGTCATGTCGTTTGTAAGTTCGGCCAGTACCCTGTCGGTAACATCTTCAACACGAACAAGAAATGAAACCGATTTTCCCGGATTAGGCAATTCTTCCTCGCGGGTCATGGCCCAAAAACCATCCTGAAGGTAATCGTGGTCAACGCTCGAATGTGTTTGAATTTCATCAAATCCGCAATGGTGGTTTGTGAGCAAAAGTCCTTCATCCGATATTAACTCGGCTGTACACGAACCCCTGTCAAGGGCAACAACAGCATCTTTCAAACTGGAATTATTAATGCTGTAAATATCTTCTGCTGACAGCTCAAAACCCATTTGCTGCATTTCAGAAATATTCAACTTATGAATCAGCGAGGGTAGCCACATCCCTTCGTCGGCCATTGCCCTTCCCAATAAAAGAACTGTCAGGAGCAACAAAAAACTCAATCTTCTCATTGTATGCAATAAATTTTTAAAATTTTTAAAGTGCAAATATAATATTTCACTTTTCATTGCTTAGTGATTTATGTTTGGTTAACAGGAAGTATTGGTTAAAAAAGTATAATCACTACTATGGTTTGTCAATTCTTGCTAATTTTGTAGCTCTCAAAAAAAAGAAGGGCGGAAGTGAAGAAAAAGTTACTAAAAAAATTAAACGACAGATACCGTTTAATAATTTACAACGATACTACCTTTCAATCGGTCTGGAGTATGAAACTCTCGCGGCTGAAGGTATTTACCGTTACCAGTCTTATGTCGGCTATTATTGTAATCCTGGTAATTCTGCTCATTGCCACAACCGGTTTACGCGAATATATTCCCGGCTATCCCAAAGCCGAATACCGGCAATTACTGGTTCTCACGGCTCTCAAACTTGATTCGCTTGAAAATGAATTGTATAAACGCGACCAGTTTTTCAGGGGGATTCAAGCCATTATGGATGGCGAGGTTCCCGAAGATAATCTGGTTATTGACACTTCTTTTTCATCAAACCAGGTCGAATTTGAGCAATTTAATCACGATTCGGTTTTCCAGGATAAATTACTGGCCGAGCAGATAAATTTATCGCCAGGTGGAAATACAGGCAACCGAAGACTGAGTTTAAGCCAGATTCACTTTTTTGTGCCTGTAAAAGGAGTGATTACCAACAAATTTAAATCAACACCCGATCATTTTGGAGTTGATCTGGTTAGTGAGCCAAATGCCCGAATTTCGGCCATTATGGATGGAACCGTAATCTTTTCAGGATGGACCATTGAAACCGGTTATGTAATTTACATTCAGCACGATGCCGAATTGATATCAGCATACAAACACAATTCTGAACTGCTTAAAAATAAAGGAGACCGCGTAAAGGCAGGAGAAGCCATTGCCATTATCGGAAATACAGGAGAACTCTCTACTGGTCCGCACCTTCATTTTGAATTGTGGCACAATGGAACAGCCCTTGATCCTGAACAATACATTGATCTGTAGGAATATGAAAAAGAGAATTGCCATTCTAGGTTCAACAGGTTCAATCGGAACCCAGTCGCTCGAGGTAATTGATAAAAATCCTGAATTGTTTGAAGTAGAAGTTTTAACTGCTTACAACAATGTTGAACTGCTGATTTCGCAAGCCAAAAAATTTCAGCCTAATGCCGTGGTAATTGCCAACGAAAAAAAATACAACATTGTTTCCGAAGCCCTAAAAAACGAACCCATCAAAATTTTTGCAGGAACCGATGCACTAAACCAGGTGGTACAAATGGAAACCATCGATTTGGTTATTACGGCCATGGTCGGTTATTCAGGACTAATTCCTACCTGGCACGCTATAAAAGCCGGCAAAAATATTGCCTTAGCCAATAAAGAAACGCTGGTGGTAGCCGGTGAAATTATTACCAGCCTGGCCAAAGAAAAACAGGTGGACATTCTGCCGGTTGACTCAGAACATTCTGCCATTTTTCAATGCCTGATTGGCGAAGTTTATAACCCGGTTGAAAAGATTTTTCTTACCTGCTCAGGTGGCCCATTCAGAGGGAAAAGCATAGAAGAACTCAAAAAAGTAACAGTAAAAGATGCGCTGGCACATCCCAACTGGGATATGGGTGCTAAAATAACTATTGACTCGGCAACCCTTATGAATAAAGGTTTTGAAGCCATTGAAGCACACTGGTTATTTGGTCTCCCTTCATCCAAAATTGAAGTAGTCATTCATCCGCAATCCATTATTCATTCAATGGTACAATTCGAAGATGGTTCGATAAAAGCACAGTTGGGTTTGCCTGACATGCGCCTGCCCATTCAGTATGCGCTCGGATTTCCGTACCGGATAAAAAACAACTTCCCAAGGTTCAGCTTTCTCGATTACCCCACACTTCAATTTGAGAAGCCGAATACAAAAATTTTTCGTAACCTTGCACTCGCTTTTGAAGCTTTGGATGCTGGTGGAAATACCCCATGTGTGATCAATGCCGCAAATGAATTAGTAGTACAGGCTTTTCTGGAAGAAAAAATTGATTTTCTGAAAATGCCGGAAATCATTGAAAAAACAATGGAGAAAGTTAATTTTATTAAAAAACCGGATATCGACGACCTGATTCAGACAAATACCGAAACAAGAAAGATAGCACAGTTGTTAACAGAAGACAAATTTTAAGAATAGAGAAATAGATTTAAATGGAAACAATATTAGTTAAAGCTGCCCAACTCATTTTAAGCCTTTCGATTCTGGTCGTTTTGCACGAGTTCGGGCATTTTATGTTTGCACGACTTTTTAAAACCCGGGTAGAAAAATTTTATCTGTTTTTCGATCCGTGGTTTTCGCTGTTTAAGGTAAAAAAAGGCGATACTGAATATGGAGTTGGCTGGCTTCCTTTGGGTGGTTATGTCAAAATTTCAGGAATGATTGACGAGTCGATGGACAAGGAAGCCATGAAACAACCTCCCAAACCATGGGAATTCCGTTCAAAACCAGCCTGGCAACGTTTGCTGATAATGCTGGGCGGTGTAATGATGAACTTCCTGTTTGCCATGATTATTTATATTGGCGTGTTGTATGCCTGGGGCGAAACCTATTTGCCGACCGAAAATGTAAAATACGGAATTGTTGTAGATGAAGTTGGTGAAAAAATTGGTTTAAAAACAGGCGATAAAATACTTACCGTTGACAACAAACCCGTGGAAAACTTCAATAAAATAATATATACAGTTGTGCTCGATCATGCAAACAGTATTCAGGTTGAGCGAAACGGTCAGGTTACTGATGTTAAAATCAGCGATGCAGACCTGGCCTTGTTGTTGAAAAGCAAATCGGTTATGGCTCCGCGTGTTCCGTTTAAGTTTGGTGTGGAAAGCTTGATGAAAAATTCTGCAGGTGAGGCCGCCGGATTAAAAGTTGGAGATGAAATCAGGGGATTGAATGGTAGTTTTTACGATTTTTTTGATGAATGGAATAAAGATTTAAAGTCAATGGCCGGGGAACAGGTAACCTTGAATATTGAACGAAACGGCGAGCCTATGGCATTAAACGTTCAATTAGGTGAGGATGCAATTATAGGGGTTTACAACAGCCATTTTGACGACGAGATTTTCGAATACAAAACCAACAATTACAGCCTGTTAGCTTCTGTTCCTGCCGGAATAAACCGCGGCGTTGAAACCACCAAAGATTACCTGAAACAGTTTAAACTCTTTTTCAAACCCGAAACTAAGGCTTACGAATCGCTGGGCGGATTTGCCACCATCGGAAATATTTTCCCGGCTAAGTGGGACTGGTTTTCATTTTGGAACATGACAGCTTTTATTTCCATCATTCTGGCCATTATGAACTTGTTGCCCATACCGGCTTTGGATGGTGGCCATGTAATGTTCCTTGGTTTTGAAATGATTAGCGGACGGAAACCCGGAGAAAAATTTATGGAGTATGCACAAATTGCAGGAATGGTGATGTTACTGGTCCTCGTACTTTATGCAAACGCAAATGATATAATAAAAATGATTAACGGAACTTTTTAAGTAAAAAAATTCTATTTTTGCATCAAACCATTTTAACTTTACGTCATGAATTTATTTGTAGTAGCAGGATTTATCGGACCACAGGAAATAATTATCATTTTAATTATCGTACTTCTTCTTTTTGGCGGACGTAAAATTCCGGAATTAATGAAAGGCCTTGGTAAAGGGATGAAAGAATTTAAAAAAGCAACCAAAGAGGGAGACGACGAAGAGGAAAAAGCCGAAACCGGGAAAATTGAAAAATAACCCATATCTAAATTTTCCCAAAAATCCCGTTGACGGTCAATCCGCAGCGGGATTTTTGCATATATTGATTTTATTTTTCACATTATCAGTATGGTAAGATTTTTGTTACAAAAAAAATCAAATTAAAAAATAACAAAAATGAAACTGAAAGGAATATTCCAATATTTTTCACTGCTTATACTTATCGTCTTTGTTTCGTGTAACAACAGCGGTAACACAGGCCTATCGAAAAATGTTACCGGCAGGGCCGGCGAACTTGTTGTGGTAATTAGCGAAGAAGCCTGGGCAGGAAAACCAGGAAAACTGCTGCGTGAAACACTGGCACAGGAACACCTTGCTCTGCCACAGGACGAACCCCTTTTCGATTTGGTAAATGTTCAGCACCAAGGGTTTAAAAGCATATTTAAAACTACCCGAAACATTGTTCAAACACGTATTTCATCTAATGTCGATTCATCAGGAGTCACTTTCCAGGATAATGTTTGGGCAAGCCCACAGGCAACAGTTATCATTCAGGCTAAAAACGAAGGTGAATTCGAAAAACTATTAAACGAAAACAAAGACCGGATAATGTCTTATTTTCTGAAAGCTGAAAAAGACCGGCTTACCCAAAACTACGAAAAATATTATGAACGGGGAATTTACAATGTATTGAATGAAAATTTTGGTGTAACATTAAAAGTTGCCCCAGGCTTTCAAATTGCCGAAGAGAAAGAAGATTTTATCTGGCTGCGTTATGAAACACCGGAAATTGCACAGGGAGTTATTTTGTACACATTCCCTTATGTATCAGACAGTGCCTTTATGGTTGATTATCAATTAAAAGTTCGGGACAGTATTTTACGATCCCATGTTCCCGGCCCAACCAACGGAAGCTTTATGGCTACTGAAAGGCGCATAGAACAAATTAATAACTTTCGCGAACACAATGGAAACTACGCTGCAGAAATGCGCGGATTGTGGAGGGTGGTTAATGATTTTATGGGAGGTCCATACATTTCACTTGCTGTTCTTGATGCTGCCAGGCAACGAATAATTGTAGCTTATGGCTATGTTTATGCGCCAAGTAAAGACAAGCGAAACCTTTTACGCCAGGTGGAGGCCATGCTTTATTCTCTTAAATTGAATAACCAGGCTGAAAACGACAAACTGAATCAGCAGCAAATCGGAATCGATGTGTTGCCCGAAGAAGTATGATCAAAAAACTGCCTTAACAATTTCTTTTACATTGTCGGAAATTCCGTAGGTGTAAATATGCAGCGAGGGTGCATTATTTGCCACCAAATCTTTCGACTGCTGAATGGCCCATTCGGTACCCACCTGTCGGGCATCTTCGTTGTTCGCGCATTTGGCCAGTTCTTTCGACAATTCCTGTGGCAAATCGATGCTGAAAATTTTTGGTAACACCGTTAGCTGGTTTTTCATATTAATGGGTTTAATGCCCGGAATAATAGGTACAGTAATTCCAATTTCGCGGCATTTTTGCACGAAGTCATAATAAACCTTGTTGTCAAAAAACATTTGGGTTACAATGTACTCGGCCCCTGAATCTACTTTTTGTTTCAGGTAAAGTAAATCCAAATCCAAATTGGGCGCTTCAAAATGCTTTTCAGGATAGCCTGCCACTCCAATACAAAAATCGAGCGGTGTACTGTTTTTCAGATCTTCTTCCAGATAAATTCCGTTTTTCAGGTTTACTATTTGCTTAACCAGTTCGCTTGCATTGGCGTGTCCTTCTTTTTCGGGTTGAAAAATGTGCTGGTTTTTAATGCCATCGCCACGAAGCGCCAAAACATTTTCAATGCCCAAAAAATGCAAATCGATAAGCACATGTTCGGTTTCACTTTTTGTAAAACCACCACACAAAATGTGGGGAACAACAGGAATGCCATACCTGTGCTGAATGGAGGCGGCAATGGCCACGGTTCCCGGGCGTTTTCGAACAGTGCGCTTTATTATGGAACCGTCGGGCATTTCCCTGAACTCCACCTCATCGCGGTGCGTGGTAATGTTAATGTATTTTGGATCGAAATCAACCAGGCTTTCAATGGTTTTATAAATGCGTGTAGCCTCGTTTCCTTTTAACGGCGGAAGCAGTTCAAAAGAAAAAACTGTTTTATCCGAGTTTGTTATGATGTCGATTACTTTCATTTGAATTCAAATATTTCGGTGCAAAATTAATAAAACGAAACTGTGGCGAGCGAAAAAATTTCATTTCTGAAATAAAATACATTTAACTTTACGGTTTTTAATTCTATTCATAAAACATTTTTGTTATGGAAACTCTTTCAAAATGTATAAAAACTGGTTTGCTGCTAACCTCTTTTGCAATCCTGCACTTTTCTGTTGATGCCCAAATGAAAGTTAAAAAAATCAGCGATACCGTTGTCGAATCTGAAGCGCTTACCATTGATGGAAATTTTGGTCAGGCGATCAACGGAAAAGCTTTTCAGCAAGATGCTTTGGCAACACATAATGGCTACCAGTATGTGGGTTATTATAACGGCCAAAGACATGTTTGTGTGGCCAGGCGCAAATTGCCGGATGCTGCCTGGGAAACAGTTGAATTGAAGGATTATAATTTTAAAAGCAACGATGCGCATAACACCATTTCCATAGGCATTTGCCCGGAAGATGGCACTATTCACCTGGCATTTGACCACCATAACGATTCTTTGCATTACCGAATATCCAAAACAAATGTTGCATCAAATCCCGCTGAAACAGATTGGAAAGCCTCAGTTTTCGGCCCGGTCCTATCTGCAATTGAAAAACGAAAAAATATCGTGATAACTTATCCCCGTTTCTGGCAAACTCCCGATGGCGGACTCCAGTTCTGTTACCGCAGGGGCGGATCCGGAAATGGCGATCGTATGCTGGTGGATTATGACCCGGCAGATGGAACCTGGAAAAATACCCGCCAGATTGATTCAGGAAAAGGATTATTTGAAGATGCACTTGGCCGGAGTGAAACCCGGTGTTCTTATCCGAATGGCTATGATTATGGCCCCGATGGGAAATTGCATGCTACCTGGGTGTGGCGTGAAGACAGCCAGGGATCCAATCACGATTTAATGTACACATTCAGTACCGACCAGGGAAAAACCTGGCAAAATAACAACGGTAAAACTTTTAATGAACCTCCCGGTGTAAATTCTCCCGGATTAAAAGTGGTGGACATTGGTCGCGAATACGGATTGATGAATACACATGGGCAAGTAGTTGATTCACAGGGGCGGATTCATGTAGTCATGTGGCATTGTTCGGACGAATCTCTTGAAGCAGCGGGTAGCAAACCGGGCGAACATAGGTGGGGCCCACCTGAAGCACGTCGTTATCAACACTACTGGCGGGATGAAAACGCCAACTGGCATCACCATGAGATTCCGTGGATCGCAGGAGATCGTCCTAAAATATTTGCAGATAAAAACGATAATATATATATGATTTATGGTGCACAACACACAGGATCAGGAAAAAATTTGAATTATGCAGAAGGCGATTTGATGATTGCCACTGCCGGTTCCGGATCAGGATGGACTGACTGGAAAATTATTCATGTTGAAAAAGGACCTTTTGTAAACGAAATGCTTGGGGATGTTTACCGTTGGAAGAATGATGGAATCCTATCGGTAATGGTGCAGGGCATGCCTTCAACAGTACACGAATCAACTCCATTACGAATTCTGGATTTTATGTTTACAGTTAAATAGAACGCAAGGCTAAATCTTTTTCGCCATCCTGAGTGCATTCCTCGAAGCCCGGTCGACCAGGGTAAAAAGCCGGTGGATTTCATCTTTATGCCTGGAAGGTTGATGACCTTGTACTTTTATAAATTCACAGTCAAACATATCTATCATCCTGAAAAATTCAATGTATAAATCTGAATTATTAATTTGT
>JAZBNQ010000309.1:0-2772 GCA_036350775.1 Mariniphaga sp. | reverse complement strand
TCCGGTACATAGTGGCAACAAAACACTGAAAGATGCCACCAATGAAGCCATGCGCGACTGGATTAACAATCCGGAAGATACGCACTACATCATTGGTTCGGTGGTTGGGCCTCACCCGTTCCCCGACATGGTAGCAAGGTTTCAGTCGGTAATAAGTAAAGAGATGAAAAATCAATTGCTGGAGCAAACCGGATGTGAGTTTCCATCCCGGATTTTGGCATGTGTAGGTGGCGGAAGTAATGCTGCCGGTGCTTTTTACCATTATCTGGCCGATGAACAGGTGGAGTTAATTGGTGTTGAAGCCGCCGGGAAAGGAGTGGACACTCACGAAACTGCCGCCACTTTACTCGTAGGTTCGCCAGGTGTTTTGCATGCCAGTCGTACCATGCTTATGCAAAACCATGACGGGCAAATTACCGAACCGTATTCTATTTCTGCCGGACTCGACTATCCAGGAATTGGACCGCTGCATGCGCACCTGTTTAAAACTGGCCGGGCAAAGTTCCTGGCAGCCACCGATGAGGAAGTTTTGCAGGCAGCACTTCTGCTTACCCAAAAGGAAGGCATCATTCCGGCGCTTGAATCAGCACATGCACTTGCCGCCCTCGAAAAAATTAAAATGAACCCGGAAGATGTGAATGTAATTAACCTTTCGGGGAGTGGCAACAAGGATATGGAAACGTACCTGGAATATTTTGGGTATTAGTACAGATTATTTAGTAATTAGTAGTGAGAATCTTAAAAACATCGGTCTTCCGTCTTCGGACTTCCGACTAATCTTCCAACAATGAAAAACAGAATCAATCAACTTTTCGAAACAAAAAAGGAGAATATATTATCAGTTTATTTTACGGCCGGATTTCCCAACTTGAACGACACCGTTGAAATTATTCAGGAACTGGAAAAGAATGGGGTGGACCTTATCGAAATTGGCATCCCGTTTTCTGATCCCACAGCCGACGGACCAACTATTCAGCACAGCAGTGAAATTGCACTAAAAAACGGGATGTCATTGGAACTGCTTTTCGGGCAACTGAAAAATATCCGGAAATCGGTAAAAATTCCCCTTGTTTTAATGGGTTATTTCAACCCGGTTATGCAGTTTGGGGTGCAAGAATTCTGTAAAAAATGCAATGAAACTGGAATTGATGGAGCCATTTTGCCCGACCTGCCTCTGGAAGAATTTGAAACACAATACAAGGAGCATTTCACAAAATACAGTCTGCATAACATTCTGCTGATTACACCGCAAACACCAGAGGCACGTATCAGGCAAATCGATGAAGCATCCGGTGGGTTTATTTACATGGTTTCTTCGGCATCGACCACGGGAGCAGGGAAAAAGGTAGAAGATTTTCACAAAGATTATTTCGAGCGGATTCAGCAAATGAAATTAAAAAATCCGCGGATTATTGGTTTTGGAATTTCGGACCATGCTACCTTTGCCAATGCCTGTAAGTACGCCAGCGGAGCTATCATCGGGAGTGCTTTTGTTAAAGTCATGCAGAATTGCAGCAATTTTAAAAAATGCATTACCAACTTTGTTCTGAACATTCGAAAAACGGAATAACATTTTGAAATATCCTATAAGTGTTATAAAACAGTAATATGAATTTTTTGGGTAACCAACAATGAAACAATCAGATAGAAAAAGATAAAACAGTATGGCATTGTTAACGATTGTTAAACCATATTTTACAACATACCTTTATTTGGTTTTTACTGTTATATTATTGTCGATTTATAAAACTAAAACATTTGGACCATGCTCGATTACGCAAAAGTTATTTTACCCAAAGTGAGTTTTAGCAAAGACTTGTTCCGAAAAGAACTTGCAAAATGTATCCAATGGGTAGAACCTCAAGAGGTTCAGGAATTGCACGACTGGTGCTATCAAAATTTTAAAGATAAGTATCCCGATGTTTTGGAAGAAGTTTTTTCCGGCGTCGCGGCGTAAAAAAACCTTAGGGGTGTATATTAAATGCATCCCTTTTTTCTGTTAAAAATCCGGTTTTACCAGCAAACGGTTCAAATAAACACACAAACAACTTCATATTGCACTTTTTATCCCTCCTGCAGTTTTTCATGCATCTTGCTGTTTTAATACTTGCATTCATTGATTTTTTTCAGCACTTGTTTTCAGAACCCTTATGTTTGGTCTCAAAGCCAGAAAACAAAAAAATGAAAAGCATTTAATCATTGGTGAAATTTTAAGAAAAAAATCGGGGAAAAGCGATAACAGATTTAAAGACTAACACAGCAATTTTCATAGAAATAGTTAAACAGCATTTTAAAATTGCAGCGTGTTGAATTACCGAAGGGTAAATTACTAAAGCTCCTGTTTCCCCGGCAGGGGCTTTTTTTGTTCGGGGAATTCATTCCATAAAAAATAACACAAAAATTAACTTTTATGAAGAAACTACTTTTAATCGGTTTGGTTTTGTGTGTTGTGGTTTTTACCGCAAGTGCACAAACAAAACAAATTACGGGGAAGGTCACCTCTAAAGATGACGGAGCCCCCATTCCGGGTGTTTCAGTAGTTGTGAGTGGTACTTCCACAGGCACAATTACTGATGCTGACGGGAAATTCACACTCACAGTTCCTGAAAATGAATTACTTCTGTTTTCTTTTGTCGGGTTAAAAACAGTTGAGGTTACTGTTACTTCAGCCACAATTTATAATGTGGAAATGGAACAGGAAATTATTGGCATGGACGAAGTAATGGTTGTTGCTTATGGTATCGCCAAAAAAGAATCGTTTACCGGTTCTGC
>JAZBNQ010000308.1:0-2744 GCA_036350775.1 Mariniphaga sp. | reverse complement strand
GTTGTTCAGCCGGGCCGGAAGTAAAATTTTCTGGCTGGCGCGGGCAGTTCCGCACCGGAACACTACCTCGCTGACAGTGAACCGCGACGGTACAAACCTGCTGCGCTGTTTCCCCGATGGCTGGGAAGGTTCGCATTTCGACTGGCTGAACGACGACGAGTTGATGGTGACTGCCAACTACAAAGCCAAACAATATGCCCATGTACTTTTTACTATTGGGCAGCAAAATTACAAACGGTTGGGAAACGGTTTGCTCGACTACGACGGGCACGGCACGTTTTCTCCCGACGGAAAATGGATGATTACCGACACTTACCCAAGCCGGGATTTGCGGGAACAAAAAATTTACCTGATGGATATGGAAACCGAAGCGGTGCTTCCTTTGGGCAGGTTCGCCCAGCCCGCAGAATTCACTGGTCACTGGCGCTGCGACATCCACTGCCGCTGGAGCCCAAACGGCGATATGGTTGGCTTCAACTCCACCCACACCGGAAGCAGGCAGGTTTATATTATTAAGTTTGATGGAATGTAAATCAATTTGAAAACAAATACCATAAATATGAAAAATCTGATTTTGATTTTCCTCCTTGTAATGGGCACCAGTATTATTTACGCACAACCAATTGAAAAGACGGTTGATGCATTGGTTTCACCCCGGCTGGCTGAAAAAGAGATTACAGTAGGCGGTCCCGATGCAGATGTGTGCGGTTTTAACAACCAGTCCATCCAGTTTGCTATTGATGCAGTTTCCAAAACCGGCGGGACAGTGAAACTGAATCCGGGCCTTTTCGCAATTATCGCTCCGGTGCGCATGAAATCGAATGTAAAACTGATTGGTTCAGGAAAAGAGACGGTGCTAAAACGTGGAAAAGGTGTGCAAACAAAATTTATTGTGGATGCCGATTACGCAGAACTGAAGCTGACTGTGGAAAATGCCGACGGTTTTGAACCGGGCATGAAAATTCAGGTTACCGACCGCGATAACAGTTCCTGCTGGAATGTTTCAACAGCCTACATCACCGATATTCAGGATGAAATGATTTACATTGACAGTTACCTCATTCGCGATTACCGTTCCGATCGTGACGGACTGGTTTCAAATGCCTCTTCGGTAATCGAAGTTATTGGTGCCGAAAATGTACTCATTTCCAACCTGACGGCCGATGGCAACCGGGCCGAAAACTTTTTTGCCGATGGCTGCAACAGCGCGGGAATTCTCATCCTGAAATCTAAAAAAGTGACGGTGGACAACGTGCATGTAAAAGATTTTAATGGCGAAGGAATCAGTTGGCAAATCACTGAAAACGTGACTATCCGAACCAGCGAAATTTCGGGCAGCGGAAACACCGGAATGCACCCGGGCACCGGTTCGCCCTTCACCGTTATCGAAAACAACGATGTACACCACAACGACAACGACGGACTTTTTATTTGCTGGAGGGTTTACCAAAGTACTGTAACCAACAACCGGTTTCACCACAACGGGCGGTTTGGCATTTGCACCGGCCACAAGGATACCGATGTGATTTTCACCGGAAACCACATTTTCGAAAACGGCAGCGACGGCGTTCACCTGCGGGGAGAGCGGGAATCGAATGCACCTCACCGGAACACGTTCGTGAAAAATACGATTGAAAACAACGGCACTAAAAACGGGGGTTACGGATTTTCCATCAATTCACCTGCCCGCGATTTGGTGCTGAAAGAAAACATTTTCAGAAGCACGAGAGATAAAACGCAAAAAGCAGCCGTTTATATTCAATCCAACGGGCTTCAGCCCGAACTGATTAATAACCAGATGGAAGGCCACCCGGAAGGAGAAGTTTTAAAGGAAAAATAGATGGTAGTTTTATCGTTCACCTAAAAGATTTGCCATTCTTTTTCATTCTGATTCCTGCGGCTGCTTCATTTTTTGTAAACTTGTATTTTTCAATCTAAAAGTTTTTCATTTTTATAACAAGAATATCATGAACCGATTTTTAACAAATTCCATCGCGCTCCTCACTGCAGGTGCCGGCATTTTTGGATGTGCTCCGCAGGAAAAAGAGACACAACGCCCCAACATTCTTTACATCATGAGTGACGACCATGCTTTTCAGGCCATCAGCGCCTATGGGGGTTATTTAGCCGATTTGGCGCCCACTCCCAACATCGACCGGCTGGCAAAAGAAGGCGCCATTTTTACCCGCGCCACGGTAACCAACTCCATTTGCGCTCCCAGCCGTGCCGTTTTACTTACCGGAAAACATAGTTTTGTCAACGGAAAAGTGGACAACATGCAGCCATTCGACTGGAACCAGCCGAACTTTCCGAAATTGATGCAGGCCAACGGGTATCAAACCGCCATGATTGGAAAAATCCATCTCGATGGTATTCCACAGGGATTCGACTTTTCCATGGTATTGCCCGGCCAGGGACATTATTACAATCCCGATTTTCTCATTGAGGGTGAACGTGTTCGGATTGAAGGCCACTGTACCGAAATTATTACCGAAACTACCCTCGACTGGCTGAAAAACAAACGGGACCCGAATAAACCATTTTGTTTGCTCTACCACCAGAAAGCACCCCACCGAAACTGGCAACCGGCACCAAAATACCTCACCCTTTTTGATGATATAACCTTCGAACCGCCGGCCAACTATTTCGACGATTACGAAGGTCGTGGCACAGCCGCCAAAGAACAGGAAATGGAGATTCATGGTCATGCCATGTGGGGGCACGATTTTAAAATGGTTGTTGAC
>JAZBNQ010000307.1:0-10592 GCA_036350775.1 Mariniphaga sp. | reverse complement strand
TTTTATTATTCTGCTTTCAACAGCAACTTTTGCGCTTATTTTAAATGAGTTGAATGAAAAAGAAGACCTGTTTTTTCTGGGTGTTTTTGTGCTTTCATTTCCACTTATTCATACCCACGTTGCAGGATTTCTGGCCATTCCCGATGTGCCGCTCCTGTTTTTCACCCTTTGGTTTTTGATTCTTTACCGAAAATTTCTGAACAAACCGTCGTGGTTGCTTTCAGTTTTGCTGGCGTTTATTACTGCAGCCATGATTTACAGTAAATACCATGCGTTTCTGGTCATTGGTTTTACAGTGCTGTCGAACCTGAAACTGCTTCGAAATAAATATTTCTGGCTGACAGTTGTTGTTTCCGTTTTGTTGTTGATTCCGCATGTCTGGTGGCAAATTGAAAATGAATTTCCGACATTTAAGTACCATTTGGTGGAACGTGCCAAACCGTTCCGGCTAAAACATATTACCGACAATTTACTAAACCAACTGGTTATGGCCGGCCCGCTGACCGGGGTTTTGGTTTTCTGGAAACTCTTCAAATTTAAAATAAGAAATGATTTCGACCGGGCACTGATTTTTAATATTGTTGGATTTTACCTTGTACTTTTTCTGCTGAGTTTTAAAAACCGCATTGAAGCGCACTGGGCAGCTGCCATTATGCCCATGCTCATACTGGCAACCTTTCCGCTGGTAAAAAACGATATTAAAATAAAGAAGTGGTTTATACGGCTGGCTGTCCCGGTTATAGTTCTACTATTGCTTTTCAGAATTTACCTGGCGCTGGATGTGATTCCAAATGTAGGTTACACCAAAATTACCTTTTACAATCGCGAGGCCCACGCCCTGGAAATTAAGGAACTGGCTCAAGGCAAAAAGGTTGGTTTTTTCGATAATTACGCTGCCATTAGCAATTACATTTTTTATACCGGCGATTCGGCTGTGCACCTTTCAACGCCGACTTACCGGTTTAACCAATACGATTTGTGGAACGAAGAAAAATATGCCGAAGGTGAACCGGTTTTTGCAATGCAGTCGAAACATTTGAACCCGCCAAATTTGCAGCGAATGGCCACCGGACAGGAAAAAGGATTTGTTATAATCGAAAAATTTCAGTCGTTAAAAGGGTTGGAAATAAATGTTTTAAATACTTCGGAAAAAAGGGATGGTTTTCAGTTTGAAGTTAGCCTGAACAACACCAATACTCATGCAATTCAAATCGTTCACATCTCTAACCCTGTTTTGGCGGTTATGCAGAACCGGGATGAAATAGTTTCAGTTTCGCTTTCTTCTTCTATTTCAAAACAAAAAATTGAACCTGGAGAAGAAGTTACCATCCATCTTTCGGTACCCCAGGAAAAAATAAATATTAAATTTCCGGTAACTGTTTATACAAGGACAAAAGAAAATATACGAGGAGAAATAACCTCATTAAAATTAAATTGACTCTCGCCTTTAGTCCTTATCCATTCCAGGAACAAATCCCTTTCAAGTCAAAATTCCCAAATCATTTAATGACTTACATAAAATTATCTTTTTATTATTTAAAATGATTTATTAAAACCATTTTTCTATATTTTTATTATTATTCTGTCTTTTTGGTAAAATACACATCTCTGTTTTAATAATTTGTTAATTTCACATTTTATATGAAACAAAAGAGGGGTCAATTGAAAATATCATGTCATTTTTGAGCCATTAATATTAAAATATATAGGGTTGTTTAAAATATAATTAAAAAAATTGACAGATAATAGCAATTTAATTGGCATTAAGAACAAAAAAATAATAATTAAATTATTATATTAAATTTAAAAATGAAAATGAAAAAACGTCTAACATTAAAAATGAAAACAATGAAAAAGATTTATTTGATTGCAGCGGGTTTAATACTCTTAATGGTTTTTCCTCCTGCCGTTACGGCGCAGGAATGGAGCACAGGACTTGACATTTACAGCAGTTATGTGTGGAGGGGAACAAAATTTGGCTCAGGTCCGGCTTTTCAGCCATCAGTTGAGTTTAGTGCAGGCGGTTTTGCCATTGGTGCGTGGGGCTCATACAATGCCTCAACTGATGAGGCAGCCGAGGCCGACCTTTACGCAAGCTATGGATTTGACCTTGGTGAAAATGCTTCGCTAACTTTAACGGTTACCGATTATTACTTCCCGGGTTCAAGCTGGCTTGATGGCGACTCACATTACATTGAACCCATGCTGGGCATTGGAATCGGTAGTTTTTCGCTTACCGGCGCCTATATGATGAATGGGGGCGAGGGTGACATTTATCTGGAAGCAGGAGTTTCGGCAGGAGCAGTTGACCTGTTTTTAGGCGGAGGCGACGGCGCCTATACAGTTGACGGTAAATTCAATGTATGTAATATCGGTATTGGCACTTCCAAAGAAGTAAAAATCACTGATTCATTCTCCCTGCCGGTTTCCGGGGCAGCTATCTTGAATCCATCATCCGAACAATTTCATATTGTAGTAGGAATTTCATTGTAAAATAAAAAACAGGCTATTATGAAAAAAATTGAGGCAATTATTCGAAAAACCAAATTCGAAGAAGTTTGGGAAGCCCTGCACAAGGCTGGTATAGAGTTTTTCTCGTACTGGGATGTTCGGGGAGTTGGCCAGGCCCGCGAAGGTCGAGTTTACCGGGGCATTGTTTACGACACAAGTACCATCGAACGTACAAAACTTTCAATTATCGTTCGGGATAAGAATGTGGAAAAAACGGTGAATGCAATTCTTGGTTCTGCGCGGACCGGAGAAATTGGTGATGGTAAGATTTTCATTATCCCAATAGAACAGTCTTACCGAATAAGGACAGGAGAAGAAGGTGACGAGTCACTCTACATTAAAGGAAAAGAAGATTAATAACCTTAAAAATTGATTATCATGGAAGAAACAGTACAAGGATTACAAATTGGAATTGATAACATGTGGTTATTGATCGCCGCATTTTTGGTGATGTTTATGCAACCAGGATTTGCCATGGTTGAAGCCGGATTTACCCGGGCTAAAAACACTGCCAACATATTGATGAAGAACTTAATGGACTTTTCAATAGGTTCGCTTTTATACTGGATTATAGGTTTTACGATTATGTATGGCGACTCAATAGGTGGATTTATTGGTATGCCAGACCTCTTTTTTATGAGTGACGGATTTGGTGATAATTATGCTGATTATGCTGATTTATTCTTTCAAACCGTATTTGCTGCAACTGCTGCAACCATAGTTTCAGGTGCAATGGCAGAGCGCACAGAATTTAAAGCTTATTTATGGTTCAGCATTGTAATTACAGTGTTTATTTACCCGATATCAGGGCACTGGACCTGGGGAGGCGGATGGTTGAGCCAGCTTGGTTTTCATGATTTTGCCGGGTCCTCAATTGTTCATTCCGTTGGCGCATGGGTTGGTTTAGCTGGTGCTGCCATAATTGGACCTCGTTTAGGTAAATACGGGAAAGATGGTAAGCCTAAAGCAATACCCGGACACAATCTTGCACTTGGTGCACTTGGAGTATTCATCCTTTGGTTTGGATGGTTTGGATTTAACCCGGGGTCGCAACTAGCCGCTGCTGGCACTGATAATGCTGTTGCAATTGCTCATATTGCAGTTACAACCAACCTGGCAGCTGCTGCCGGAGCCCTTACAGCAATGCTCGTTTCATGGGCACGTTATAAACGTCCTGCACTTTCTATTTCACTCAACGGGGCGTTGGCAGGTTTGGTTGCCATCACTGCTGGATGTGATGCTGTTAATCCCGTAGGAGCAGTATTAATTGGAATTACTGCCGGATTTGTCCTTCCATTCGCGGTTGAATTTTTTGATAAGATATTAAAAGTGGATGACCCGGTAGGGGCAATCTCAGTACACGGTGTTAGTGGTGCAATAGGAACTTTGGCTGTTGGGTTATTTTCAACTTCCGAAGGGTTATTCTATGGGCATGGCGCTGGATTGCTGGGTGTTCAGGCAATTGGCGTACTTACATTCTTCGTTTGGGCATTTGGAACGGGATTGATTTTATTCACCATACTGAAAAAAGCTAAAATATTGCGTGTCTCCAGGCGCATTGAAGAAGAAGGCCTCGATGTATATGAACATGGAGAAAGTGCCTACAACTAAACACCTTCTTCAGCTTTTTAGTCTGTAGCTGTCTGTATGGAGCCGTTAGTAGGGCGGCTCCTTTTTTTTTTAATTCGTAACAGATTCTTTAACAATTCGGTAATCAGAAACAGAGAAGAGTAGTTTATTTTTTAGTTTAGTTAGAAGAAAGAACCGGCTGCATTTTTTGCAAGCCGGTTCTATTTTTTGTCTATTTTTGCCCCCTCATTAAAAATTGAAATATGCAAACCTGGTTCGAATGTAAAGTGAAATACACAAAAGTTCTGGAAAGTGGAAAAGAACAAACTGTAACTGAAAACTTTTTACTTGATGCCGTATCGTTTACCGATGCCGAAACAAGAATTATAAGGCAATTGCAGCAAATGGTAAAAGGAGAATTTAATGTTACAGATATAAAAAAATCGAAAATTGCCGAAGTGTTTCCTTATGATAATGGCGAGTGGTGGTTTAAAGCAACCATTAACCTCGTTACCATTGACGAAGAAGCCGGAAAAGAGAAGAAACTTCGTACCTATTACATTGTAATGGCTGATGATATAAAAGAAGCTTTGGCCCGGCTGGATGAAAGTTTGTCGTACATGGTAATTCCGTATGTGGTTTCATCCATTGCTGTCAGCACAATTGTGGATGTGTTTCCTTATGAACCTTCGGAATCAATTGTGCCGGAAGGTTATAATCCGGTTGACTCCTAATCTGATTTTAACGAAATCCGGATTTTCAGGGCAACCTGTTTTTACAAGGTAAAATCTGTATTATTAATAGCGTAATAAACTCCTGTGGATTCCATTCATTGGCAATTGTCCCCATTATTTCGTAATTTCGTTGAAGTACCAAAAGATACATCAGCTATGAAAAATATGGAAAAAGACAGACAAAAACCCAGAAAAAAAGACCGTAGGGAAATGATTCAATACATTAACCTGCAACTTGCTGCACTTGGACAACCACAGTTTACCGACGAAACAGAGGAAGGTGCCAAACTTGCAGGTGCACGCTTTATGTCCTTAACCGAAGGGTTAATCAGCAGTTTCATTGAAAAGTCCAGATTGCTCACCGGTCACCTTTCTCCAGCAGATTCACGAATTCAAAATTTTCTTGATGATTATTTAAAAGACCTCAAATTTGAAAAACCAATACGTTTACCAGATTCCACTTTTGTTTTAAATCAACCAGGCATGGCACGCGAAGTCAGCCTTCCAGCCAACGGCAACTCGTTTAAAAGTAAACTGCTTAGTTCCTATCGGATTAAACAGGGAATTCTGAATAATCCTGCTGCTGACAAACGCACAACAAAAGGAACATTTCACATTGTGGAGGGAGGGCTTCCAGTGGCATGGGATAAAAAGGAAGTTCCTAAAATTGCTTTTGCACACATGCTTCATGAAGCGATTCGGCCAACCGATGAGATGAATATTCTTCCGTTTACAGCCAATCAGAACCACAAGGCCAAAACTATGGTTTCTTTGCTGCTTCGCCCGGTTGTATGCCCGGAAGTGAAAGGCGTAATCAGCGAGAAAAGTATGGAGGTACGATTTTTTGCTCCCGGAAGTTTGGTAAGCAACCTCGACTTTGTTGAAACCATTTTTGGAAATGCCGGCGACCACAACCTGGCTGAAAACGATGCAGCACTAGATACTGAACATTGGACCGGGCACACCGGATGTATAATTCTTGCTCCGCAACTTACCAAATTAAAAAAGAAAGAAATCGGACTGCCGCATTTAAATGAAGCCACTGAAAGGCAGCGCCGCGATGGCATGTGCTGGACAGACGAAAATGAGCTTTACAACGATGGAGGTGCCTTTAAGGTAACCTGCCGCGACAAACGTGGTGTTGTTGTAACATTAATTGCCGACAATTATTACGGCTATTCCAAAAAAGAAATTAAAACTCAGATAAGCTATTCGGCAAATCTTTACGGACTTGTTGAAGAAGAACACGCTGGAGGTGCAGTTGCTTTTCCGTGTGGAAACATGGGTGACAATATTTACGGTGAACCTTTTTCCGGAAAATTCGATAATAAATATTCTTTTGAACAAGTTAAAGAACTGCTGGATGGCAAAATAGATGTTTTCCCTGAAAATTATGCTATTGATAAAAAGTACCCGAATATAATTTATATTCACGAACATGCAGATATTGATATTAATAAAGGACTGGTAACCTGGATGCACGATGGTAATGAACAAAAACTGAAGCTTTCGCCTGAGAAAACTTATGTACATCCAACAGGCCATAAATTTCAACTCGTAAAGCATCCTGAACAAAAACTGTGGCGTATTGTGGATACAGCACCCGAAGGTATTTTTTGTCATAAACCCAGTACTGTATCGGGTGGGGGAAAATCGGAAATCTCTAAATCAATGCAGAATGCAATCAAATACGGCTCTTTCTATATTCAGGATTTGGAAAAGGATTCCGAAATGGTGGACATGCTTATAAATTATGACTACATGCAGCGATGGAAAACCATTTATCCGAATGCCCGCCCTTCACGCCCGTTTTTAAGTCCTCACCGCACTTTGGGTTCGGCAGTAAAACTGCTGACACCCTCCGATCAATATACTCATGAATACAATCAGTTTCTCAATAGTATTCCAACGCATGTTAAAACACTTGCACTTTATATAAAACGAATGTACCGGACTCAGCAGGATAAGGGATCCTGGAAAGAATTTTTGAATGTGGAAATTGTAAATGGTCGAAACGGAAATGCTTTGCGTTACAAACACAATAGAATTATGGCCAGCTATGTCCGCATAGGATTTAGTCCTGAAGGAAAGTGGTACCTTCATAAACTCAGATCTGATTTTATTCCAAGTCGGAAAATACAGATGGAAGACGACATCACTGCTACTGTTACACTTCCGGCACATCAGTTGAAAAATCTCAACCCGGAATACAAAAATAAAAGTGTTAAACTTACTGTCAACTGTGAAAACTATTTGTTTCAAAGACCCGACGAAGCAGTAATCAGGGGTTACGACAAAGACGCCGAGGCTGATATTGTTGAAAACAATACATTTCTTACAAATTACGAACCACTTACACGGCAGGATGCCATTGGTTTAATTGAAGATACCATCCATTTTGACCAGTACACAGACCCGGTTAAAGAACTTATTATAAAAGTAGCTGAAGGACAAAAAGATTGTTTTTTTGTTGCGCCTTCGCACCCACGGATAGTAAAAGGAGTTCCTACAAACAACCCGAGATACCTGCAGCGAAACTTGTTTAAAAATGATAACCAGGAATCACATTTGGCCGAAGTTGGAGTAAGGCTTTTTAGAAAAGTACCCAAAAATAATCCAGTACATTTTCCGGTAAATGCAGTTCTTCCCGGACGCAGAAACAATCCGGCAGAAAAGAAAAAAGGAATTCGTTCGTTAAGTGTTTACAATCCAATTCATTACCAGGAAATACCTGAACTTTTTATGGATTTTATTTGTAGCCTTACAGGAAAATCGCCATCAACAACAGGGGCAGGTTCCGAAGGTGCACTCACCAAGGGCCCATTCAATATGCTGGTTCCAACTACCGATTTAAATAACGCGTTACTTTCATATATTCTTTCTGAATATCAGGGATTTAGTTCTGCTGCCGGGTACATTGGCCAAAATAAACGGTTTGACCATGATATCAGTATTTTAATTCCTGAAATATGGGCACGCCTTGAACCTGAAGACAGGGATGCCAAAAAGCTAATAGAAAATAGCTGTTTAGAAAAGCTGGAAGATTTTGAATACAATGGTGAAAAAATTCTGGCCAGCCGTTTGGGATACCGCATCAACAAAAATTTTGCTTTTCGCTGTATGAACAAACTTTTTGATGAACCACTGGAAGTTTTTAACGATGAAATGCTGCATCCCGAACTTCAAAGCATGGAAGATTATGTGGATGGTATTAAAAACATTACAGAAGCACAACAAAAAGTTGCCCTCAGGTACTTCCAGGAAGGTAGCGTGGAAGCTGCCATTCCGCCACTTAAAATACTTTTGCATATTATGGCCTACGGGCACTACAACGGAAAAGAACTTAGCAACCCTGAACTGAGGAAAGAGTTTGAAAGAGATTATGTTCTTCAAACTGACTGGTATAAAGAAAGACTGAAATTGAAACAACATAAGGATGTAAACTTTCTGAAACAACAAATACAGTATTTAAACGACTTTATCGCCAAACCCAACAACAAGCTGCTTGTGGAAAAAATGGGAATTGAGAGCAGGTTGAAAAAAGCTGAAACTCAGTTAAAACATTTAGATTCTGATTCTTATGTTGATGAGTTGGTTGGTACCATAGGCGCCGATCCGTTGTTCAGTTAAAAATAAAAAAGGCGACCCGCTGAAATAGTGTCGGGTCGCCTTTAAAAGTTAATATCTCGAAAATTAAAGATTAACCATTACTTTGTAGAAGTTAAATTCATCACGTTTAATGGGATCGAACTGAAAATAAGCTACGGCAATGCGGCAAATGTCCTGAACGGTTTCATATATTTCTGCCACATCTTTCTGTGCATAGGTATTTAATTCGTTTTCTCTTTCAAGGGCTTCGAAACAGCATTTGTATTCTTCAATTTGCTGCGCTGTTTCAGTAATCTTTAACAAAAGTGATTCCGGTACACTTTTATGTACTATCTTTTGTTTTGTGTCGTCATCGAGGTTTTTTATGAAAGTTGATAAAAACTTATAAAGGCTAAGATGATCCCCATTTTTTGCATCGCTGAAATAATCGCTGTACCCCAGCTTTTTAAACACATCTTTTAAAAAAGATTTATCATTTTTAAAATCTACTTTTAAAGCAGCACGCAGAACTTTCAGGCTTTGTAAACCTGCCACCATAACCTCATGCCAGTCGCGGTATTTTTTATCATACACACTGTCGAGGTTATTGGCATAATACTTTTCAATGGTGTCGCTTATCCAAACATTTAATGAGGTGGCATACTCCGGATCCCAATCCTTGCGGATTCTGGACAGCTCGTAAATGTTTTCCTTAAACGATCGGGCAATTTTTTGACAGGCCAGAATTGTGGCAGTGCTGGTTGGACATGCAGTTGCGGTTTCCATGATACAGTTTTTTTTATTGAGTTAGCAGTAGCTACAAAATTACCAACTATATCGCAAAACTCCAGAAAAATGAATAAAAATCTTAAATGTTATACAGTTATGTTTTGAAACTATGTTACAAAACAATGTTTGAAAAAATATCTCTTTAAACCATATAAAGAAATTTTTCTGTAATAAACTTAAAAATAGAAAGTTAAGGCTAAATCGATCAGGAATGTCTCTTTTTTAATTCACTAACCACATCGTCAAGTCGATACCCTTTGTGCGTTAGCAGGACGATGAGATGGTACAACAAATCGCCGGCTTCGTATATAAAATTCTCGTTGTCGTTGGCCATGGCGCCGATTATTGTTTCCACAGCTTCCTCTCCAACTTTCTGCGAAATTTTGGAAGTCCCTTTCTGAAACAACGAAGTGGTGTAGGAACCTTCTGGCATTTCTTGTTTCCGTTTGTCAATAAAATCCTGCAGGTAACCCAGAAATCCGATTCCGGATTCTTTATTGGTTTCAAAAAAACAGGTATCGGCCCCGGTATGGCACACCGGTCCTGCCGGATTGGCTTTTATGAGTAACGTATCATTGTCGCAGTCAACCAAAACGGAAACCACATTCAGAAAATTTCCCGATTCTTCGCCTTTGGTCCACAACCTGTTTTTGGTGCGGCTGAAAAATGTAACTTTTCCAATTTCCTGAGTTTTTTCAAGGGCTTCCCTGTTCATAAAACCCACCATTAAAACTTTTTGTGTTGAATTATCCTGAATAACTGCCGGAACAAGACCGTTCAGCTTATTGAAGTCAATTTGTTCAATTTCTGAAAATGGATTCATTTGTATAAATTTTGACGCGAATTTAACGATTTACAATTTAACGCACCACAATTTCCTTTTCTCTTAAATACTGTTTGAGTTCAGGAATCGGGATTTCGTTGTAATGAAAAATACTGGCCGCAAGTCCGGCATCTGCTTTTCCTTTGGTGAAAACATCCAAAAAATGTTCTTTGGCGCCAGCCCCGCCCGACGCGATGATTGGTATTTTCAATGAAATAGCAAGTTGAGCAAGCTGTTCGTTGGCAAAACCGTTTTTGGTTCCGTCGTGGTTCATCGAAGTAAACAGAATTTCACCGGCCCCCCGGTCTTCTGCTTCTTTTGCCCACGAAAAGAGTTCTTTTTCGGTTGGAATGCGGCCACCGTTTACGGTAACCGTCCAGTAATTATTTTCGTCACCGCGAGCATCAATAGCTACAACCACAAACTGACTTCCGAAACTTTTGGCCAGGTCGTCAATTAATTTCGGATTGCGAACAGCTGAAGAGTTGATGGAAATCTTATCGGCGCCGGCACTGAGCAGTTTGTCGGCATCGCTCAATTCACTGATTCCTCCGCCAACTGTAAACGGAATATTCAGA
>JAZBNQ010000306.1:0-3003 GCA_036350775.1 Mariniphaga sp. | reverse complement strand
TTTTGTAATTCGTAATAATGCGGATGCGGAATCCGATCAGCTCCTATCAGTCCGTTAATGCAAAAGTTACCGTTATTCGGGTAGTCGCCAAAATCGCCGCCATAAACAAATCCTTCTGCCTGATTATCCCGGTTTTTATAAAGCGCCTGATCAACCCAATCCCACACAAAACCGCCAACCAGCATGTCGTTCTTATAAATCAGTTTCCAGTAATCATCGAAATTGCCCAAACTGTTGCCCATTGCGTGCGCGTATTCATTCATCAAAAAGGGTTTTCCCGAAGGGTATTTTCCATGTTGCTCCTCGTTGGTTGATTCGCCGCGTTCTCCTTTCCTAACCGCTTTCCCCTGTAAATGTTGTTTCAGCCATTCAATCGTCGGATAGGTTTGGCTGTCAAAATCAGCCGCAATATTCATGTCAGCATATTGAATCAGTCGCTTTTCCGGATCGCTGTTATGGGTGGCCTTGCGCATTTCGGGAAAAGCATTTCCATAGCCGGCTTCATTTCCAAGAGACCACATCAGCACCGACGGGAACTGGCGTGCGCGGATAACCATCCGTTTCATACGGTCAACACTAGCGGCGGTCCATCCGGTTTTGTCGCCCGGTAAAATGCGTTTGTGGTAACTCAACCCATGCGATTCCACATTGGCCTCGTCCATTACCATCATTCCATATTGGCCGCAGAGTTCGTACCATCTCGGATCGTTTGGATAATGGGCATTTCGCACGAAATTGATATTGGCTTGTTTCATTAATTCCAGGTCACGAATCATTTCTTCGCGGGTAATTGTCCAGCCCTGATCCGGAGAAAACTCGTGCCGGTTCACTCCTCGTACTTTGAATTTCCCGCCATTAAGCAGAATGGTATTTCCCGCGATTTCAATTTTTCTGAAAGCAACGGGTAACTGATAAGCTTCAACAACTTCGCCTCCCGCTTTAAATTCAACCAAAACTTTATACTGAAGGGGTTTATCATCGTACCACAACTCCACTTCGCCCAATTCGATTTCGGGCAGAACCATTTCATCACTAAAACCTTGAACAAAAGATTCAATATTGAAACTTTTTTTATCGATAACTGATTTCCCTGAAGGCGAAGAAACAGAAACCGTTAGCGACTGATTTTTCGTCGATTCCTCTGAAAAATTGGCAGCAGAATAATGCAAAACAATGCTGCCCTGCCTGTTCTCCAGATTTACTTTAGGCTGTGCATAAACATCCCACAAGGTGGCTTGTGGAACTGCCCTTATAAAAACATCTCTGTAAATACCGCTCAATCGCCAGTAGTCCTGGTCCTCGAGGTAAGAACCATCACAATATTTGTAAGTTTCAATAGCCAGAAAATTTTCTCCTGATATTAAAAAGTCTGTTAGGTCGAACTCTGCAGGAAGCCGGGAATCCTGTGAATAGCCAACTTTATGACCATTTACCCAAACAAAAGTTCCGGAACTTGATCCGGCTAAATGACGAATAATCCGTTTTCCATCCCATTCTTCAGGAATTGTAAATGTCCGGCAATATGAACCAACAGGATTCCGATGTTTGAAAGTTGTATATTTTGAATCCGGCTCATCCATTACAAAAGGAGGATTAACCTTAAACGGATAAACAGAATTGGTATAAAGCGGCACTCCAAACCCCTGCCGTTCAATGGTTGAAGGAACATCAATCGTTGCCCAATCCTTTCGTGAAAAATTGGGTTTATAAAACTCAACTGGCCTCGATTTGGGATCGGGCGACCAATGGAATTGCCATTCCCCATTAAGCGATTTTACCCAGGCAGCGTGATCGTAATCCGTTTTTTCAGCCTCCTGTAAATCAGGTGCGGGCCAGAAAGCGGTACGAGCCGGCAGTTTATTTAATCCAAAAATGTTCTCATTCTGAATTTCAGGGGGTACTTGAGCATGCGCTCCAAAATGATTGAAAATGGCTAATATCAGCAAAATTTTGAGTGCCTTCATAATAATATTATGATCTAAATAATTTATGCACCCAATATAGTAAAAGCCACACAAATCAATATAAGTCTGTCCTCTTTTGTAATGAAACACAGTAAATTTACGCCTGGTTTTTAATGTGGTTTTAATTATTAATCCTTTCTGTGGCAGGCCATAGCCAACGGTGAAATTGTGGAATAAAACGCATCAAAAACCAATCGCGACAATGCCTGCACCCACCTGAAAGTGATGGTGGATGAAATCCGTGAAGCCGGGAAATAAGTATTTCGAAACGATAAAAACCGGCTGAAGGGCTATTTAAGCAATTATTGAAAAAAACAAAACCGAAGCAAAAAAGAAAAAAAACCACATGTGGTTGGAAGAACAGGCTTTCGCCTGCGGCTTTTCGATTTTACATCAACAAAGAAAAAACATTTCAGTGCATTATCAATTTGTAAATTACTGATTTTAAGCGCCCCAGCAGGACTTGACCCTCCCCAGCGACTTTTCACCCTCCCCAACGACATTTCACCCTCCCCGATGCGATTTTTTGAGCCCACAACGCGATTTGACCCTCCACAACAGAAATTTTCATGCTCACAACGGAAAATGACCCGCCCCTGCGCGGTTTCGTGTGTCCACAACGGAAATTGAGTGGCCCCTGAGCAATTTCTCATGGCCACAACGGAAATTGACCCTCCACAACGCAATTTCTGGTGCTCACAATGGGAATTGAGCCTCCATAACCGGGTTTTTTGTGCTCCCATCACGAAACAGGAGGTTTACAGAACGTTTTAATCAAAATTTCCCGTGGTTGTATGCTGGGTGGGAGGTTAAAATGAAACTATTCATAATCGGCTCCTGTCAGGCTATTCAAAACCGATTCCTGCCATTTACGCAATTCTTTTTGCATTTCCCTTACCATTTCGGGAAATTCGCCGGCTAAGTTTTTTAACTCTCCCGGATCACTTTTTATATCATACAATTCAATTCCTGAATTACCAGGCGATTGTCCTTCCACAACCAGTTTATAAGGCCCCTGCATCATCGTGCGCTCGCCGCC
>JAZBNQ010000305.1:0-2650 GCA_036350775.1 Mariniphaga sp. | reverse complement strand
GCAACAACAAAATAAAGTGCTTTTACACCCAGGTTGGCTCCTTTTTTAATAATGAGCACTGCCAGCCCGGCCATTACCGGAAGACTAATGGCCTGTCTTGGCAGCACAAATCCGAAGTTTTCAGAAATGTAATTGAACAGGAACTCAAAAGCTTCGGTAAATGCAATAACATAAAACGCTACACTTATAGCCTGTGAGAAAAAAAGAGCAATGCCAATGGTCGCTCCTATATTCAGGCCAAATGAGCGGGAAATAATGAAGTATTCACCACCGCCTTCAACACGTTTGTTGGTGGCTATTTCGGAAATGGCCAGCGCTGTTGGAATGGTTACCAGGTGCCCCAATAGTATAATCAGAATAACGCCCCAAAAACCAAGTGTACCCACAGCAAAACCAAACCGCAGAAACAGAATGGCGCCAAGAATCGTTGAAATAGCCGTGAAAAATACAGGTGCAGTACCGAACTTTTTTATGTCAGTGTTCATATTCAGATAAGGTTATTTTTTCGAAAGATAAAAAATGAAACGGGAAAACGAGAAATATGCCATGAAAATGCAAAATAATTTTGGAGCTATTCAAATGACAAATTTCTCATTTTTTCGGAATAAAAATTTGGTCAATAAGAAACTTTAAGTGCAAACCCTTTTTCAACCAGTTCGTCATTTAGCGTTTTTTCGCTATCGGCCAGTCGAATTGTGCCAATATAGCGGCCATACTTACCGACTAATTTATCGGTTTCTATAATCACTTCGTTATTGTTGGCTGCCATTCGGTTCTCAACAAACTCTTTTGCTTCCATCCCTAAAATGTGCTCCGGGGAATCTTTTTTGGCACTAAAAATTTCAGGAGTGTTAATTCCTGCCAGCCTGATACGCTGGTGGGTTGTGATTTTAAAACCCAGATCAATGGTCAGGTCGATGGTATCTCCGTCAACCACGCGCTCTACACTTGCTTTGTATTGATACATAGAATTCTGATTTATGTGAATTAATTTTGTACAATTTACTACATTTGAGGAGAACATAAATCAAAATTCGAAAAAATGAAGCGGGAAGAATTTAAAGACAAGGCAAAAAAGAGTATCGATGAACTATTTTCAAAGATTGAAGAGTGGGAATCGAAAAGCGGCGATTTAAAAGAAAAGTCGAAAGCCAAATACACGGAAATTATGGCTGAAATTAAGGAATTGGAAGCCGAGATGGAAGCCAGGTACAAAAAAATGGAAGAATCGGGCGATAGCAAATGGGCTGAAGCAAAAGAAGCATTTACCAAAAGCGCCGAATCATTTAAAGAAGCCTTGCTGCACCTTGCTTCGTTATTTAAAAGTCAGCCCTCAGCAAACAAAAATGATAAGGCTGAATTATAACGAATTAATCAATTGATGCCAATGTCATTTAGCATTTTTTATCCGAACTTTTAACCTGAAACGTTCAACTTTAAACTGTTTTGTCTATATTATAACCGATTATTTTGGTTATATTTCAGTCAGGATGAACAACGGAAAAATACAGCAGAAACTAGATATTTTGGCCGATGCAGCCAAGTATGATGTGTCATGCGCATCCAGTGGCAGCAACCGGCGGAATGCCACCAAAGGGATTGGAAGCGGCGTGGCGTGCGGAATTTGTCACAGTTTTACGGAAGACGGGCGCTGCATCAGCCTGTTCAAAATTCTAATGACCAACCACTGCATTTACGACTGCGCTTACTGTGTGAACCGGCGAAGCAACGATCGGCCACGCGCCACATTTACCCCACAGGAAATTGTGGACCTCACCATCGGGTTTTACCGCCGTAATTACATTGAAGGCCTTTTTCTCAGTTCAGGCGTAATTAAAAGCCCGGATTACACCATGGAGCGTATGGTGGAAATTGCCCGTAAACTGCGGCTTGAAGAAAACTACAATGGCTACATTCACCTAAAAGCGATTCCCGGAGCAAGTGAAGTGCTGGTGCGCCAGGCCGGACTTTTTGCAGACCGACTGAGCGTAAACATAGAAATACCGACCGAACCCAACCTGAAAAAGCTGGCGCCGGAGAAGAATTTTTCGGGAATTATGACGCCTATGGAACAGATTCGAAATGAAATTGTGGTGAGCAAAGAGGAACGGAAAAAATACAGAAAAGCGCCGCTTTTTGCGCCGGCTGGTCAAAGTACCCAGTTAATTGTGGGCGCCACACCTGAAACCGACCGGCAAATCATTTTATTATCATCAAATCTTTACCAGGCACAAAATCTGAAGCGGGTCTATTTTTCGGGGTACATTCCGGTAAATAGCTACGACCAGCGGTTGCCTGCCATCAATAAACCTCCGCTGGTTCGCGAAAACCGGTTGTACCAAAGTGACTGGCTCATGCGTTTTTACCGGTTTAAAGCCGAAGAAATTCTCAGCGAAGACCAGCCGTTTCTCGATTTGGATGTGGACCCCAAACTCGGATACGCCTTGCGCAACCTGCATCTTTTCCCCGTTGATGTAAACACCGCCGACTACGAAATGATTTTGCGGATACCTGGGGTGGGGGTGCAGTCGGCACAACGCATTATTCAGGCGAGGCGACACCGTAAACTCACCTTTTACCACCTGAAAAAAATCGGCGTGGTGCTCAAACGAGCGAAATATTTCATCAAAACCAACGAACTACCCGCCAG
>JAZBNQ010000304.1:0-2965 GCA_036350775.1 Mariniphaga sp. | reverse complement strand
TGAAAATAATTTATAAAAATCTGATAAGATGAACAAACTAAAAACACTGATTTTAAGCTTTTTACTGTTTGGTTTACTCCATAACGTATTTGCTGCTCCCTCTGATTTTGAACGTATTAAAAAGCGTGTAACCGAAACGCTGATGCAGTCATCTGTTAATGATGCGGAAATTGGGGAATTGGTAAATTCAATCCGGGACGACGGGACATGGCCCGGAATTAATTACGAGGACGTGTCGAACGAAGGGTTTGAGCACAGGTACCACCTTGGAAATATGGTTGATCTGGCACTTGCTTACAAGAGCAAATCATCAAAATACCACAAAAATAAAAATGTAATAAGCGTTATTGAAAAGGCACTTGAACATTGGGTTGTTAACGATTACATTTGTCAGAACTGGTGGCACAACCAGATTGGCACACCCAACAACCTGGTTCATTTGATGCTTTTGATTGGCGACGAATTACCGAATGATTTGGTGGGAAAAGCACAACCAATTATTGGCCGGGCGCACATCGAAGCGCCGGGTGCACGACCTGGTGGCGATCGCATTAAAATTGCCGGAATCCAGGCAAAAAATATGCTCTTCCTAGGTGAAAAAGAAACGTTCAATCAAGTTGTCAGGGTAATCGAAGGCGAAATAAAATTTTCGGAATGGGTTGGTGCTGAATACGGTTACGGATTTCGTCACATTCCGACCGGCTTTGCCAACCGCGAAATGGGTGGACGCGGTATTCAGTACGATTACAGTTTTCACCACCGGGTTGATGGCGTGAACAACACGCTTTCCTACGGAACTGGTTATGCTGATGCTTTTGCTGAATGGGTGGCTTATACTGCAGGAACAGAATATGCTTTTTCTGAAGAAAAAATCAATCAGCTTGTAGATTATTACCTCGATGGAATTTGTAAACACCTTATTTTTGGCAAATTTCCCGATCCCGGCGCAAAAAACCGCAGCATTTCGCGCGAAGGAACTTTACGGCCTTATGGTTCGTCTATTATTTCAAAATTGCTCTCTTCTACCAATTACCGGAAAAGTGAGCTGGAAGAAATTAAAAATACCCGTGATAACGACGCAAAATCAACACTTTCGCATGCCACATTTTACTGGCATTCGGAACACTTTTCGTTTCAGCGTCCCACCTGGTTTACTTCGGTGCGGATGTATTCGACCCGCACGCATAATATGGAAGTTCCATACAATAGTGAAGGATTGTTGAACCATCATCGTGGCGACGGGGCCAACCATATTTCCAGAACAGGCGATGAACATTATGACCTGGCACCGGTATTCGACTACCAGAAAGTGCCCGGCGCTACAATTATGCAGAAACCAGAATTGCCGGCTCCAAATCAAATTCAGAAATTGGGTTCGATGGATTTTGTTGGTGCAGTAACCGATGGAATTTATGCCGCAGTTGGGTTTGATTTCAGAAGTCCGCACGACCCGCTTGTGGCCCGTAAAAGCTGGTTCTTTTTCGATAATGAATATGTTTGTCTGGGGGCCGGAATTTCCTGCAGGTCCCAACTTCCGGTAGTTACAGCAATTAACCAGTGCCTGCTTCGTGGCGATGTAACGCTTTCTGCTGAAAATCAAAAATCGGTTATTTCGAAAGGGGAAAAGGAATTTGAAAATGTGGATTGGGTTTTTCACGATGGCATTGGTTACGTGTTTCCAAAACCGGCAACGGTTGAATTAAAAAACAGTGCTGAAACCGGCTCGTGGTGGAGGATCAATAAACAATCCGATTCGCCCAAAGATCAAATCAGCCTCGATGTTTTTAAACTGTGGCTCAACCATGGCGAACGGTCATCTGAAGAATCGTATGAGTATATTGTGGTGCCGGCAACTTCCCTGGAAAAAATAGAACAAAACAGTTCGAAAAAGAATATTGTAATCCTTGCAAATACTCCTGAAGTTCAGGCGGCGATGAATACCGATCTGGGAATTTGCCAGGCCGTTTTTTACAAAGGTGGCGAGTTGGAAATTGCTGAGAACCTGAAACTCGTAAGTGATAATCCGGGAATTGTGATGCTGAAAATGAAAAACGGTCAGGTCACCGAAATTTCAGTTGCTGATCCTAACCGTGAACTCACACGGTTTAACCTTGGGGTTTCTGCCCAATTTGAAAAAAACGGCGAAAACTTCACGGCCGATTGGAACGCGTTACAGGGAACAACCAGCATTTCAATTGAACTTCCGAAGGATAATTATGCCGGAGACAGTGCAACCATTAAATTGTGAAAGTAAGGAAAAATGAAAAAAATTCTGTTTTTGCTGTTTTCAGGTTTAATAATCCCGGGTTTGTTGGCGTGTAAAAAAAATGACCTGCCGGACCCGAAAACTGAAAATCATGGTCACCCGCGCATTTTGCTGCTTGAAGGGGAGGAAGAGCAAATTCGTGATTTGATTGAAGCTGACCAAACCTGGAGAAAAATGCACATGGCCATTCTTGAGAAAAGCACTGAGATTCTTGGTAAACCAGAGTTGGAGCGGGTAATGACGGGTCGCAGGTTGCTGTCTGTTTCACGCGAAGCGTTAAAACGGATTTTTTACCTTTCGTATTCCTTCCGGTTAACAGGCGATAAACGGTATTTAAACCGGGCCGAAGAGGAAATTCTGGCTGTTTCGCGGTTCAGCGACTGGAATCCTTCGCACTTTCTCGACGTGGGCGAAATGACCATGGCTGTTGCCATTGGATACGACTGGCTTTTTGAGGATTTGACGGAGAGTACCCGCATGGAAGCCAGAAGCGCTATTCTTTTGAAAGGAATTGAAGAATCTAAAAAAGGGAACAATTGGTGGCTTACTTCTGAAAACAACTGGAATCAGGTGTGCAACGCGGGGATGGTTTTTGGTGCCCTGGCTATTCAGGAAGATTATCCTGACCTGGCCGAAGAAATTATCAACCGCGCTTTTGAATCCATTCCGCTGGCTATGGATGAATACAAACCCGATGGG
>JAZBNQ010000303.1:0-4724 GCA_036350775.1 Mariniphaga sp. | reverse complement strand
ATCAATCAGCCGCCAGTCCATAATAAAGTCCATTCCTCCATGACCACCCACCTGTTTGGCCATTTCTCCCACACGGCGTACAATCTCAGGAGTATATTTTTCTTCCAACTCTTTCATTTTTACTTCATCCGCTTTTTTATGACCAAAGGCGATATGCTTCAGGGGCCATTTCTGTGCAAAGCATTTTGTGCCACTTAACATGTGAATACGGGAATAAGGACGTGGCGACGAGACATCGTGCTGAATCATTATTGTTCGGCCCATATTGGTTTTAATCAACTGAATATCCATATTCCCCCTCATGTCCCAGTCAATAAACTGCTCAAAAAACGGATCTTCCTTTGCCTTTTCTTCTATTCTGTTTTTTAAGGTAAAATCATTCGAAATCATTGCGGTCAGGTATTCCATTTTGTCACCGCGGTTAATATTCATTGCCTGGCATATTGGCCCCAGGCCATGGGTGGGATAAACATTCGCTTTCCTTCTGTTTTCGTGCAAACGCCACATGCCCTGATAGGCACCATCAGTCATTTTTTCATCCTTCGGTTTGTTAAAATGCCAGTAATCCAAATCGTGAATATAAGCACCTTCACCGTGAATCAAATCACCAAAAACTCCCTGCCGAACCATGTTTAGAGTAAGCAATTCAAAAAAATCGTAGCAACAGTTTTCAAGAATCACACAATGCTTTTTTGTTTTTTCCGATGTTTCTACCATTTGCCAGCATTCGTCCATTGTTTTTGCAGCCGATACTTCGAGGGCTGCATGCGCCCCACCTTCCATGGCTGCAATTCCTACCGGAACATGCCATTCCCAGGGAGTGGCTGTATAAATCAGATCACAAATCCCGTCTGCTGCCAACCGTTTGAATTCAGTTTCACTACCCACATACTCTTTGGCTTTTGGTAGTCCTGCATCTTCAAGAATTTTTTGTGCACCTTCGACTGCAGACTGACGGATATCGCAGAGTGCAACAATCTCAACTCCTTCGATAAAAGTCATGCGTTTTACGGCCCCGGAACCACGGTCGCCAATACCTACAAATCCCACCCGCACTTTGTCAAGTTTTGGTGCGGCATATCCACACATGTTAAAATTCATCCTCGGAATCCGTTCAGCTGATTCCCTGATATGTTTTACTTTTTCTTTTTTCTTTGGTGCCGAATAAGATGAAAGGAATGGAATTGTTGCTGCTGCACCTGTTCCAAAGCCAAGGTTTCTCAGAAAATATCTACGATTAACTGTCATATCAAATTGATTTGTTGTTTTTAATGGAATCATTGGCATCATCAGCCAGTTTTAAAATTGTCTCGACGATTTGCTGGTGTTGTTCTGCAAGGTTTTTCTTTTCTCCCGGATCGATATCTAAATTATATAGTTGGGGTGTTTCGAAATCACCGGTCCAGTGTTTTCCGGGAAGTATGAGCTTCCAGTTTTTATAACGCACACTCATTAACCTTCCGAAAGCAGTAAATCCAAAAACGGCTTCATGGGGCGACACCGCTCCATTTTCAGCCATCATTAAAGGAAGAATATTCTTGCCATCAATTATTCTGTCAGTTGGAATGTTCGCTCCGGCGATTTCAGCAAAAGTGGTAAATAGATCCATACCGGTTATTATTTCGTTACATTCTGAATCGGCAGGAATTTTACCCGGCCATTTCATGATACACGACACTTTTATTCCACCTTCAAAACGTTCCTGGTACTTACCTTCCCTAAGGATATGCTCACGATTTTCATCTGTAAAGCCAAACTTTCCATAACAGTTTTCCAGTTCCTGATCGCGGTATACCAGCGGACCATTATCCGAAGTAAAAACAATAATAGTATTATCTTCTATTTTTAGCCTTTTAAGCGTATTTAGAATAATACCAGTTGAGCGATCGAGATATTCCACTGCATCGCCGTATGCACCGGCTTCACTTTGCCCTTCAAACCCTTTAGGTACAAAATACGGAGTATGTGTTTCAATGTTCGAGTATTGAAGATAAAAAGGTTTTTCCTCCTGAACAGCGCGGTAAATAAATTTACAGGCTTCGCGTGTAAAAAGTGCTGGAAGTTCGGCCAGATCGTTATTGTCGCATCGCTTAATTACCTGTGCCTGATCGATTAACGGAATTTGTGGATCACTGATTCCGTTGGGCCTCCATCCAGAATTTCCGATTCGTTCTGGCCCGTGATCATTGGGATAGGGTATCCCAAGAAACTCATCGAAACCATGAACGCAAGGCAGGTATTGTGGCAAATGCCCTAAATGCCATTTGCCATACAGACCGGTGGTATAGCCTTGTTTCTTTAGCAGTTCCGTTATCGTTACTTCCATTTCATCCTCCAATCCATTTTCAGAATGAGGGAAAAGCACAAACAGGCCAGTGCCTTCATTTACGCGTGGCGCATATCGTCCGGTAAGCACCGATGCTCTGGAAGGAGTGCAGGTTCCATGTGGCGTATAAAATTCGGTAAATTTCATTCCTTCCGATGCCAACTTGTCAAGGTTCGTTGTGTTGATGTCTTTTGCCCCGAAGCAACTAAGATCGTCATAACCTATGTCGTCGGCTATGATATGAATAATATTTGGTTTTGGTGTTTCCTGAGATTCTGCCTGAACAAATTTACCCAGGAACATTAGTAGCACTAAATATTTTACGTATTGCATAAAATCATCGTATTAGGAGAGATGAATTATTGTTTTGATTCCGGAACATCGCCCAGCGCTTCCATTTTGAATCGGTCTAATTCAGCGACCTGGTGTTCCTTTTGCATAATATCTTCCATTTTGTTTATTATTTCGGGCTGCTCATCTGCCACATTGTATTGTTCCTGCAAATCATTTTCAAGATTATATAATTCCAGCACCATGTTGCCCTTTTTAATGTCTTTTCTGATTCCTTTCCATTTTCCCATGCGCACAGCCTGTTGTCCGCCGTATTCAGGATATTCCCAATATAAGTAGGGATGTTCGGGTTGTTCTTTGCCTGTAAGGGTTGGTAAAAAACTTATCCCATCGGTTTCTGGTGTCGGCAGGCCGGCGATATCTGCAAGTGTTGGCATGACATCCCAAAACGCTGAAATATGGTCGCTTTGCGTTCCCGGTTTAATTTTATCCGGCCAGCATGCGATCATGGGTACACGAAAACCACCCTCGTGAACAAATCCTTTACCCCAGCCGTATTCACTTTTAAACGGACCGCCGCTGTTAAACCAGGGTGAATCAGTTCCACCGTTGTAAGTAGGGCCATTATCGGAAGTAAAAATAATAAGTGTATTATCGTATATTTCCAGCTCTTTTAACCTTTGTACCAGTTTTCCCACGTTTTCATCAAGGTAAGATATCATCGCAGCATAAGTGGCGTGTGGATAGCGGGCCGGGAAATATCCATTATTCCCAAGGTAGGGCTCTTCGTTGCCGAATTTATTGACATAGTAATTGATCCAACGCTGAGGAGCCTGAAGTGGTGCATGTGGAATAGGCGTTGCCCAGTAGGCAAAAAAAGGTTCTGCACTATTGCGTTCAATAAAACCCATTAACTCTGAAAACATAACTTCAGGAGAATAGGTTTGTAAGGTAAACTTATCATAACTATTTTCATCGTAAGGGTCTGCTCCTTTTCTTAATTTTGTAGTGGGTGCCACGGTATCATTTCCCAGAAGTAGTTTCTGTCCATTTTGCCATAAATGCACCGGATAAAAGGTATGTGCCTGACGTTGACAATTGTAGCCGGTAAAAAAGTCGAACCCCATTTTGGTGGGTGTACTGACTGTATGGGGTGCCCCTAGTCCCCATTTCCCAACCATTCCGGTTGCGTAACCGGCTTTTTTCATCATTTTGGCAATGGTTTCTGTCCCTTCCTTTAGCGGACGCTGGCCTTCGAGTGTTGAATCTTTTAACTGGGCTAAATAATTCCACACATCTCCGCGTGATCCCCATTCATCGTTCCCCCGTATTTGGGCGTTTCCCGGATGTTTTCCCGTCATTAGCATGCAGCGCGAAGGTGCACAAACCGGAGCGCCTGAATAGTGCTGAGTAAAAAGCATTCCTTCAGCTGCAAGTTTATCGATGTTTGGTGTTTCTATTAACTGCTGGCCATAACAACCCAAATCGCCATAGCCCAAATCATCGGCCAGTATATATATCACATTCGGTTTGGCGTTTTGATGGCTGTCCGCTGTTTTACTTTTCTCCGAACAGGCTCCCATTAGGATCGAAAGACCTGATGATACTAATAGTGTTTTCGATATAGAAAGAAAATTCATTTTTTGCATTCGTGAATATTTTATTTAGTTGTTTTATTTAAAAGCTGATTACTTTACCTGATTCTATATTTCCGCCTGTTTTTACATGGGCAATATAAATACCAGGCTGCACATCAATTTGATTGATTCCAGGATCAATCTTTTGTATTTGTATTAGACTTCCTTTAATATCGTAAAGATGAAGCAAGGCTGATTCATTCGATTGTAAGGCTATTTTGATCATAGAGTTACCTGGTATCAATCGTACTTTTTTTTTGTTATCCAGGGTGCTATTGGCTGTTTTCAGATCATAAATGTCGCTGATTTCCTTTGCTGTGAGGCTTTTGTTGTAAATGCGAATATCGTCGAGAGAGCCATTAAAATAGTAATCAGCGTATTTAACGGAACCGATTCGAATATTGTTTTCAGTAACGTTGGTATTAATATTAACTTCCTCTGACCTATATGATTCTCCAGCCCCATCAGGT
>JAZBNQ010000302.1:0-3624 GCA_036350775.1 Mariniphaga sp. | reverse complement strand
GGCTTACACCAATGCGTTTACTTATTACTGGCCCCGAAAGTGTTTCGTGTTTATACAACAGGTTTAGTATTTTCTTTTTATGCTGATATTTCTTCAGCAAAGTACCTGTTAGTTCACCATTTTTTATATCGCCATTTAATATCATAGCACTTGTTGAAAAACAGGTGCAAGTTAAAGAAAGAATTTCGATAAATGCAAATAATTATTAAAAAAATTTAAAAAGAATTTTAATTAGCTAAATAATATTAACTGAATTTGTGTGTTTTGTAAATTATTTGGATTTTTATTTGTTACGATTTTAATAAGTATATGTTTGAAAGTAAACTTTTTTAGCATAAGTCTCAATACTTAAAAAGAGGCAGCCAACTAACTGACTGCCTCTTTTTTTATTCGACTGCTCTTAGCCAGGCTTCGGCCATTAGCTGGGCGCCTGCCATGGAAGGATGCACCCCGTCACCTGTCCAATAGGTTGCCGGTGCGTATTTTATTGCTTCATCAAAAACTTCCTGAAAAGGAACCCAAATGGCATCGAATTCCTTGGCCATTTTTTTAGCCACGGCCTGATATTCTTTCATTGGTTCCACCCAGGTTTCATCAACGGCAGAAGTGTTCAATACATAAAAAGGCTGGCAAATTACAAGTTTTATGCCGGGCAATTCTTTTTTTGTACGCTGCAACAGCGCCCTAAAATCGTTTTCATAAACTTCAACCGTACCGTCGTAATTGCCGTTGCGTTTGTGCCAGTAATCGTTTACACCAATAAGAATGCTCAGCACATCCGGTTTTAAACCGAGGCAGTCTTTTTGCCAGCGGTCGGCCAACTGAAAAACTTTGTTTCCGCTGATTCCCCTGTTGTAAAGCGTCAGGTTCAGTTCTGCCAAATCATTCATTAAAGCTGAAGCCGCCAAAAAGGCGTAACCTGAACCGAACGAACGTGAATTATTTGGCAGTTCCTTTTCTTTTTCACGACCTGCATCAGTAATGGAATCGCCCTGAAAAAGAACTGTATTACCTTTTTGAAACAGGGAATATTTTTTCGACTTCTTACCTGCCGGAGCAATGCTTGCCGAAACAATGGCCGGAATACTTGCCAGCGCGGCTGTTCCAATTGCCGATCGGCTGATAAATTTTCTTCTGGAAAAGTTCATGCTAAAATGTTGTATGGTTTAATACTGATTTTTATAATTAAAATGGTAGTCCGCTACCTCCGTCATCTTCAGGTTCCGGCGGAATATCTTCGGGTCGGAATTCGGGTGGAGGTTCAGGAATATTCCCCTGATCCGAAACCTTATCTATTTTCCACGCATTGATGTTGTGGTACCATTTACCGTTAAATTCCCTCGATTCGAGGTTAAAAGAAACTTCCACATCATCTCCTTCACTTACCTTTTCCAACAGCGCATTTTTATCGTTGAAAAGCGTAAAGCAAACTTTTTTGGGAAACTGATCGTCGGTTTCAATTACAAATTCCTGTTTTTTCCACTCGTTGCCTGCACGGCTCACCCCTGATTCGGGCTGAAGTATTTGCTCAATTTTTCCTTTTACCTGTAAACTCATAAGGCGAAAATAAAAAAAGAAACCCTTTGTATCATATTCTACAAAGGGTTTTTTATATAAAAAATATCAACTTTTTATTCTTCAACAATTTCGAGTAATTCTACTTCGAAAATCAATGTTGTGTTTGGACCGATGTCAGCACCTGCTCCGCGCTCGCCATAAGCCAGGTTTGAGGGAACATAAATTTTCCATTTCGAACCAACAGGCATAAGCTGTAAAGCTTCTGTCCATCCGGGAATTACCTGGCCTACTCCAAATACTGCAGGTTCACCACGCTCAACAGAACTATCGAAAACAGTACCGTCAATCAGCGTTCCGTGATAATGTACGCGCACTCTGTCGTCGGCTGATGGTTTGGGACCATCGCCTTCAGAAATAACTTCATATTGTAACCCACTGGCAGTTGTATTAACGCCTTCACGTGATTTGTTTTCTTCCAGGAAAGCATTTCCGGTTTCGAGATTTAGCTGTCCTTCTTTTTCTCCGGCAGCTTCAAAAAACCTTCTGATAACCTGATCGGCTTCTTCTGTAGTCATAGCACCTTCTTCACCTTTTGAAGCAACACTAAAGGCAGCAACCATTGCATCAAGGTTTATGTCCGCACCGCCAGGTGCATTTTCAACCTGCTGTTTGTTGTTTGTTCCAACCAAAATACCAATGGCGTAACCTGCTGAATCAGCTTCAGTTTCCAATTTTACATTTTGAACTGAACCCGATTGTTGACAACTCATACCAACGATCATTAATAAGACCACTGGTATATAGATTAAACTTTTTCTCATAACTCAATAACTAATAAATATTTATACGATTTCCAATAATTCAACATCAAAAACCAGGGTAGAATTGGGGCCAATTGCGCCACCAGCACCCTGTTGACCATAACCCAGTTCAGGCGGAACATAAAGCCGCCATTTTGATCCAACCGGCATTAGCTGAAGTGCTTCAACCCAACCCTGGATTACACCATTAACAGGAAAAACAGCAGGCTGTCCGCGTTCAACAGAACTATCGAAAACAGTTCCGTCAATCAGGCTGCCATGGTAGTGGCATTTTACTTCATCGGTTAACGATGGCAAATCGCCGTCGCCTTCTTTTATTACCTGGTATTGAAGTCCGCTGGGTAATTCTGTAACACCTTTTTTTGAACGGTTTTTTTCGAGAAATTCAAGTCCCGATTCCAGATTTTCCTTCGCGTCATCTTCGTTTGCTTTTTGCATAAAACTTTCCAGAATTTTGTTAGCCTCGTCAGGCATCATTTCGGGCATTTCTCCAACATATGTGTCGTTTATAGCTTTTACAAATGCTTCCGGATTAATTGTCTTTACACCAGATTTAATGAGATTGGAAGCAACACTCATTCCCAGTGCATAACTGAACCGTTCCAATTCGCCGGTCAACTTCTTTTCTGTCATTTCTTTTTCTTTCTTTATTAAAAAGTGCGAAGATAACTTAATTTTTTCGCAATTATATTTTTGCCGTCACTTTTATTCCCCGCAACATTTCCTTTTTTCCGGGTGGACCAGGAAGTCTTTCTACTTTAAAACCAGCGTTTACCATGCGCCGACGAATTTCTCCTTTTGCGCTGTATGTAACCAATACGCCATTATTGAAGCAGTTATTAAACAACCTGAAAAAAATTTCTTCTGTCCACATTTCCGGTTGTTTGTCCGGCCCAAATGCGTCAAAATAAATGATATCGGTTTTTTGGGGCAAAACCCAATTTTCGGCAGTGAAATCGGTTTTTATTTTTAATAATGTAAACCAGTTGGAAATTTCTACTGCAATGTTCCATTCACAATCGTGAATTTTTTTGAAAAGCTGATTGCCGTTTTCCTCAACTAAACTGCCATAATTCAATTGGTTAACAATTTTCTGTTCAAGAGGAAATTTTTCTATAGTTATGTAAAAAGTTGGCCTATGCTGCGATTGTGCATGCAAGGCGGTTAACAGGCAATTTAACCCGGTGCCAAAACCTACTTCAAAAACGACAGGTTTTTTTGAAGGATGGAAAAGAAAGCCGTTGGTGAGAAAGACGTGGTTTGACTCAGTAATGGCGCCGTTCAT
>JAZBNQ010000301.1:0-2374 GCA_036350775.1 Mariniphaga sp. | reverse complement strand
TCAACACGTCATTTATTTATAAATCAAACTGTTATTTAATCTAATAATTCCCCCTGGCTCTGCCATGGGGTTCCGCTTTTTCTCCCTAATTGAGGGGAGATGTCAGTCTCTTTGGCTGACAGAGGGGTGAAATAAAGAAAATTCGGTTTTCAGCGATTTAGCTGAAATGAGGTTGGCGTAATACCCCTTGGCTCTGCCACGGGGATAGTCAACTTCAAGAATTTTCTTTATTATTTTTTGTATTGAATTACAAAAAGGGGTATTCAACCAGATTCCACTCTGGTTGTTTGGTTTTTTGTATTGAAAAGTTAAAGAAAGAGTGAACACTTCTGATTGTTTTACAGCGTTTATTTCTGTTTATTTGTAAAAGCTTTATTACCTTGGAAACCGAAAAAAAGATTATAAAAACCAAATAAAATGAACAAATCAAGACGCGAATTTATCAGGAAAAGCGCTGTTGCAGCAGCAGGGATTTCAATAGTTCCCAGCAATGTTATTAGCGGGCTTGGGCATCGTGCCCCAGGTGATAAACTGAACATTGCAGGAGTTGGAATTGGCGGGAAAGGCCATCCCAACCTGGTGGCCATGAATTCGGAGAATATTGTGGCCCTGTGCGACGTGGACTGGAAATATTCCGAAAAATGTTTTAAAGAGTTTCCCAACGCAAAACGCTATTGGGACTGGCGGAAAATGTTTGATGAAATGGGGAATTCAATCGATGCCGTGATGGTAGCCACTGCCGACCATACCCATGCAGCTATTGCCGCACACGCACTGGCCATGGGCAAACACGTTTACTGTCAGAAGCCATTGACTCATTCGGTATATGAATCGAGACTTCTGACCAGGCTGGCAGCCAAACATAAGGTTGCCACACAAATGGGAAACCAGGGAAATTCCGGCAACGGTGTACGTCAGGTATGCGAATGGATTTGGAATGGGGAAATTGGAGAAGTAAAGGAAGTTCATGCCTGGACCGACCGCCCCATCTGGCCGCAGGGACTGGAACGACCTTCTAAAAAAATGACTTCGCCGGATACCCTGAACTGGGATCTGTTTATTGGCCCGGCGCCGGAACGTCCCTATCACGAAATTTACACTCCCTGGAACTGGCGTGGCTGGTGGGATTTCGGAACCGGAGCTTTTGGCGACATGGCGTGCCATGTGCTCGATCCGGTTTACCAGGCTTTAAAGTTAGGTTATCCCAATAAAGTGAGGGGAAGTTCAACTCAAATAAACACCGAATCTGCGCCGCAGGCTGAAACGGTGGAATTTTCATTTCCGGCAAGGGAAAAACTGGCAAATGTAAACATGCCCCCGGTAAAAGTGTATTGGTACGATGGTGGTTTGTTGCCCGTTCGTGCCGACCTGGTACCCGACGGCGTAAATCTGATGAAGGACGGTTTGGGCGGCTGTATTTTTGTTGGAACAAAAGATACCATGATTACCGGTTGCGGCGGGTTTAACGCGCGGTTATTATCCGGCCGGGTTCCCAAAGTAACTCCGCATTTGCGCAGAATACCCGGTGCAGTGGGATATGTGGACGGGCCTCATGAACAGGATTGGATTCGCGCATGCAAAGAATCGCCTGAAGACAGGGTTGAAGGGACTTCCCACTTTGGATACTCAGGTCCGTTTAATGAAATGGTTTTACTTGGTGTGCTGGCCATCCGGTTGCAAAGTCTGAATAAAACCCTGGAATGGGATGCTGAGAAAATGCAGGTGAGCAACATTTCGCCAACCGATGAATTGCGCATTGTGACTTCTGATGAGTTTCAGGTGATTGACGGCCACCCGCATTTCAATACTCAATATGTGAAATTTAATGCAAAGGAGGCTGCCGGCGAATACATTAAACATACATACCGGGGCGGTTGGGATTTGCCGCAAATGCCTGCCTGAATATGGAAGCAGAATTGACTTAAAGCAAATATATAATGACATCAAAAGAGCGGTTCGATCTGACTGTAAATCACAAACAACCCGACAGATTGGTAGTTGATTTTGGAGCTACCTCGGTTACCGGAATGCATGTTTTAACCATTGAAAATTTGCGGAAATATTACGGACTGAAATATAATCCGGTTCGGGTAACCGATCCGCTACAAATGCTGGGTGAAGTTGATCAGGAACTGGCAGAAGTTTTAGGGGTTGATGTGATTGGAGCAAAAGGCCAAAAAAATTCGTTTGGCTTTTATAATCACGAACCATTTAAAGAATTCAAAACTCCCTGGGGCCAGGTGGTTCTGGTACCAGAGGATTTTAATACAACCAACGATGAAAAAGGGGATTTTCTGATATATCCCGGGGGCGATACATCTGCTCAGCCATCGGGACGAATGCCGGCAACCGGTTATTTTTTTGATGCCATAAT
>JAZBNQ010000300.1:0-2752 GCA_036350775.1 Mariniphaga sp. | reverse complement strand
GTGCAATATTCTTCACAGTGATTCTGTTTTTATTGAAAACACTGTTTCAAGGAGAAAAACCTTTAATGTGGCCCCTTTACTTAATGACAGTTTAAGACTTACAGCCAATTCTCCAGGTATTGACGCCGGTTCATCTTCAGCCCACCCAATGAATCCCGGAAAGGACTGCGCAGGGAATGACCGCTCTATTGATGGAGACAATGATGGAAAGGCTGTTGTGGACATTGGCGCGTTTGAATATAAACCTTAAAAGCGTTTTTGAATAAACTTAGGGCACAGGAATTCTATTGGCAGTAAAATCCATCTTCCTCAAAAATAATCAATGAAAAACGATCGCCTCAAAGTAAAAACTACCCAAAAGGGTAGTACACCTTACTGGTATTCTACCGTAATTTTATAGAAAAATATGAGGATCAATTGAACGAAATTCAAAAAATATCATCTCGCGAATTGGCAATTCTGAAATTACTGAAAAAGGGATTTTCAAATGAAAAAATAGCAGGAGAAACCGGAATTACAGTAAACACGGTAAAATTTCATTTAAAAAAAATATACAAAAAACTAAATGCAATTAACCGTGTGCAGGCTATTAATAAATTCAACGAAATAACGAATCAAAAAACCACGATAAAATGAAAACAAAATTAACACTACTTTTTACCGCAGCATTTTTTTTAATGAACATTTGTGCCGAAGCTCAGAAAATTGAACCGAAAAAAAAGGTCGAAGAAAAAACTACAAAACGTGTAGACAAGAAAATTGACAAAGGGATTGACAAAGGATTAGACAAACTCGAGGAAGGATTGGGTGGCTTGTTTGGGAAAAAGAAAAAAATGAATAAAAATGAAAATGAACAGGAAATTCAAGCCACACAAATAGATGACCAAGTGGCAACTAAAAATGCTCAGGTAGCAGAAGAGGAAGTAACACCTGAATTGAATTGGGCGAAATACGATTTTGTACCGGGCGACAAGGTGATTTTTGAAGATAACCAGGAAAATGAAGAAAATGGTGAATTCCCATCTCGTTGGGACCTGATACGTGGAAACGTTGAAATCGCTGTTTTTGGAGGTGAAAATGTTATTATGCTCAGGGATGGAGCGCCTTCAATAATACCCTATTTGAAAAATTCAAGTGAAGACTATTTGCCCGATGTGTTTACCATAGAATTTGATTTGTATTATCCCGGTGGCGGGTGGTTCGAAACCTATTTATACGACCGAAAAAATCAAGAATCAGGAAGTCCTACGGGCTATACCGATATAGAAATACGATACAACCAACTTAGTCTGGGACAAATAAGCAGCACTCTGCCTGATAAAAATGTAGCAAAATCGCGTTGGATGCATATTGCCATTGCCTACACTCATGGAAAGCTAAAAGCTTATATGGACGAAACGCGGTTATTGAATATTCCACGGCTTGATTTCGACCCGAAAGGTCTCACTTTATATACCTACCATGCAAAAAACGATAATTTGTACTACGTGAAAAATGTTCGTATAGCTGAAGGAGGTGTAAAATATTACGACCGGTTTTTGCAAGACGGAAAAATCATTGCCAATGGAATTCGCTTCGATGTAAACAAAGCAACTTTACGCCCCGAATCGATGGGTGTGATTAATGAAATAGCTGCACTGATGAAAGACCATCCCGAAGTTAAATTCAGTGTGGAAGGACACACAGACAGCGACGGCGATGACAATCTCAACCAAACACTTTCTGAACAGCGGGCAGGAACCGTGGTAGCAACTCTTGAAAAATTGGGTATTGACACAAACCGACTTACATCAAAAGGCTGGGGCGAAAGTAAGCCAATGGATACCAACAGCACACCAGAAGGAAAAGCCAATAACCGGCGGGTAGAGTTTGTGAAGATGTAAATAAAGAGCCCCTTGAAGAAAAATTCTTTATACAAAATTTTAAATGTATCACGATGAAAACAAATAGGAAAATTTCTGTTTTACTTGCTGTATTTTTGGTAATTGCAGCACTCCCAAATCTTTTTGCACAAAGCGCTGCCCTTATTAGCAAAGTCAGAGACAACGATTTAGATGCAGTAAAAGAACTGATTTCTGCGGGTGCCGACGTGAACATGCAGGACGATATGATGGGGTACACACCTTTAATTTACACAATTATCGATGGAAATAAAGAAATGGCAGAATTGCTTCTTTCAAACGGTGCAGATATAAACTTGCCCGATAATCGTACCGGATATACACCATTAATGATGGCACTTAACAGCAATAATGCAGAACTTGCCCAATTTTTTATCGACAAGGGAGCTGATTTTAAAATTAAGTCAAACGATGGTGCAACTGCACTTATTCTTGCATGTGGCGTTTCGCCTGAAATTGCAAAAGACCTACTTTCGAAAGGTGCTGATATTCATGTCTTAACTGAAAAAGGCAATGGTGTTTTCACACAATGTATTGTTACAGGAATGATGCGAGGGAATGAAGCAATTACACCGGAATTCGCTGAATTTCTTCTTTCAAAAGGTGCCGAAATCGACGAAAAAAACACCATGTCAGGATACAAAGGATACACTCCGCTTTTTTGGGCTATACTCTATGGCGAAACCGAAATTGTAAAATTTCTGGCTGAAAAGGGGGCGGATGTAAATGCCGTTGCAGAAGGTGAAAAAACTCCGCTCTCTATCGCAAGTGAAGCCGGGAACGAAGATATTGTTGAAATACTAAAAAGTCACGGAGCCAAATAACCTTAAAAAATTACTGATATGATTTAT
>JAZBNQ010000299.1:0-7487 GCA_036350775.1 Mariniphaga sp. | reverse complement strand
ACTTTTACAAGCTGGTGAATGCGCTGGAACCTGGTATCACCGAAATCATTTTTCACCCTTCGTTTGAAACGGAAAACATGAAAACTATAACCGGCTCGTGGCAGCAGCGGGCGTGGGAAGCCCAAATGTTTGCCGACCCGGAAATGAAAAAGTTTTTCGAAGAAAACGACATCATCATTACCACATGGCGCGAGGTGATGGAAAGGTTTAACCGGAAGTAAGCGCTTGACAAGTATTAACGGCCAGTAAAATGAAATAGTAAACAAATCCACCCGGCTTTCCGAATGAATCTCTGTGGGGAAGCACCGGTGAAAAAGAACTTAAAAAGTTTGATTTGACTGACCCCAAACGAATCTATTTGAGAACCTAAGGCATTATTTTTTGTATAATTTTACAAACACTTTTTCAATAGGTTAAAAATATTAACTTTGTGCACGAATTGCAGCAAAAATGACCGACGAAGATCGTTTGCTTTTGAATGAATTGAGGGCTAATGTACAGCGGCTGTTTCAGGAATACGAAATTCTGAAATCTGAAAAAAAAGCGTTGGAAGGCAGTGTGTCAGTTTTGACGCAGGAAATTGCCCGGCTTGAACAGGAAAAAACGGATTTGAGTCAGAAAATAGAGAAGATGAAATTTGCCAACCATATTCTTGCAGGAAATGATAAGGACGGTGAGGCAAAAAGAAGGTTAAATACATTAATACGGGAAATTGATAAATGTATCGCATTACTCAATAAGTAATGAAGGGTGAATAAAGAACAACAAAGAATAAATATCAGAATCGAAGGGCGGGCTTATCCGCTTACCATCGATAGAAAAGATGAGGAGAAACACCGGATTGCTGCAAAAACGGTGAATGAAACGGTGAACAAATACCGCGAACTGTTTCGCAATAAAGATTCGCAGGACATATTGGCCATGGCAGCTTTTCAGATAGCGCTGAACCATACCGAACTGATGCAACGCGAAGACAAGTCTCTTTTTATAGATGGACTAAAAGATTTGAACGACGATATTTCAGACTTTCTGAAAGAAAAATTGAAGGTGTAGGGAATTAAAGTTAAATATTTATCAAAGACCCGTATTAAATTGCTTTGGTTAAACAAAGTGATTTATTACGGGTTTTTTATTAGTTAATAATTAAAATAAATGCAATGGATTGGATACAAATACTAATAGGTTTTGCCGCCGGGTTCTTTGGTGGCGGAACACTGGCCTATTATATCTGGGATAAGGCTTTAAAGAATAAAAGCCGGAAAATTATCAGTGAGGCCAAAAGTGAAGGGGAGGTGATTAAAAAGGATAAAATCCTCCAGGCAAAAGAAAAATTTTTACAATTGAAAGCCGAACATGAAAAATTTATCCAGGAGAAAAACTATAAAATTAATCAGCTTGAAAATAAGCTGAGTCAAAGGGAAAGCGGTATTAATCAACGCAGGGAGGAATTGCAGAAGAACACCCGCGATTTTGAAATTACAAAAAAAGAGACAGAAGCCATTCGCGAAAACCTGAATACGCAATTGCAACGGGTAGAACACAAAAGCGAAGAACTGGACAAACTTCACCGTCAGAATCTGGAAAAACTGGAACAAATTTCGGGCTTGTCGGCAGAGGAGGCAAAATCCCAGTTGGTAGAATCACTAAAAGATGAAGCCAAATCGGAAGCTGTGGCTTACATCAACGAAATTATGGAAGAAGCCCGCCAAACGGCCAATAAAGAGGCAAAAAAGATTGTAGTGAAATCCATTCAGCGTGTGGCAACTGAAACAGCAGTGGAAAACGCTGTTACCATATTTCACATTGAAAGCGATGAAATCAAAGGTCGGATTATTGGACGGGAAGGCCGGAATATCCGGGCATTGGAAGCTGCCACCGGTGTGGAAATTGTGGTGGACGATACACCTGAGGCCATTGTACTATCGGCATTTGATCCTGTTCGTCGCGAAATTGCCCGCCTTGCACTACACCAGCTCGTTACCGATGGCCGCATTCACCCGGCCCGCATTGAGGAGGTGGTGGAGAAAGTAAAAAAACAGATTGAAGAAGAAGTGGTTGAAACAGGAAAACGCACAGCTATTGATCTGGGAATACATGGACTGCATCCGGAACTTATCCGTTTGATAGGAAAAATGAAATACCGTTCCTCTTATGGTCAAAACTTGTTGCAGCACTCGCGTGAGGTAGCCAATTTGTGCGCCATAATGGCTTCGGAACTGGGACTGAATCCGAAAAAGGCCAAACGCGCCGGGTTATTGCACGACATCGGCAAAGTGCCCGACGACGAACCGGAATTGCCACACGCTGTTTATGGCATGAAGCTGGCTGAGAAGTTTAAGGAAAAACCGGATATTTGTAATGCCATCGGTGCCCACCACGACGAAGTAGAGATGGAAACCCTCATGGCTCCTATCGTTCAGGTTTGTGATGCCATTTCGGGCGCCCGTCCGGGAGCACGCCGCGAAGTGGTGGAATCATACATCAAACGGTTGAAAGACCTTGAAGATTTGGCACTTTCATATCCCGGTGTTACAAAAACCTACGCTATTCAGGCAGGCCGGGAACTGCGTGTAATTGTTGGATCCGATAAAATGAGTGACCAGGAAGCCGAACAGCTTTCCTACGATATTTCAAAACGAATTCAGGACGAAATGACCTACCCGGGCCAGATAAAAATAACCGTTATCCGCGAAACCCGTGTGGTAAGCTATGCGAAGTAAAAACAAAGATTTTTGAATATGAAATACAAAGCCTTCCGGTTTCGGGAGGCTTTTTTAATTAATAAAATCCTTAAACGCATTGTACGTTCCGCCGGTTTGCTTATGCTCCTGCATATCGTGTTGGTTTTTCACCCAGTCTTCGGCCAGTAATTTCATGGTGGAATCGGCATGGGCAAAAAACATTTTGTATGACAGGCAAAAACGGGGTTTGCGTTTATCCTGCGGGTCTTTAATGCGATCTTTGGTGCAACCGCCGTAGCATTTGGTGAGCCACGGGCAACGACGGCACTCGCCTGGCAAAATTGCTTTGGCAGCTCCAAATGCTTGTTGCTTTTTGGAGTTGAGCATGGCGGAAATTCGGTTGGTCATCACATTTCCCAGCTTCCATTTCGGATCCACAAAAAAGTCGCAGCTGTAAACGTTACCATTGTGTTCCACCACCACGTAAGGTCCACACTCTTTCATCATCGTACATTCCGGTGCTTCCAAACCTACGTAAGGATAGAAAACCGAATCGAAATGCCTTACCTGTGTTGTAGGTTGCCCGTTCTGAAAGTCGGCCAGCCAAAGGTCGAAAATCCGGCACAGGAATTCTCCGTAAGCTTTTGCCGAAACCGAAAAGGGTGCTGCCCGGGAAGGATCATGCGGATCGGTCTCCACGATTGGGATAAACTGCATCCATGTTAATCCCAGCGATTTAAAATAATTATAGGTTTCATCGGGGAATTGCACGGAATAGTCGTTCAGCGTAGCTAAAACATTTACAGCCACCCCGTTTTCAAGCATCATTTTTGCATTTTCCTCCACTTTTTTGTGGGTGCCTTTGCTAACATAGTCTAACCGGTAGCGGTTGTGAATGTGTTCCGGTCCGTCAAGCGAAAGACCCACCAGCCAGTCGTATTTTTTCAGGAATTCTGCCCATTCCAGGTTCAGCAGTGTGCCATTGGTTTGCAGCCCGTTGCCCACAGTCTGGCCGTGGCCGTATTTCATTTCCAGTTCAATGGCTCGTTTGTAAAAATCAAGTCCCATTAAGGTAGGTTCGCCACCCTGCCAGGCAATGGAAACCGAGTCGCCCGACTGCTGCATTACCTGCCGGATCATTTCTTCCTGAACTTCTTCACTCATCCGGTGGCGGAGTGTTTCAGGAAACAGGACTGCTTTCTCCAGGTAAAAGCAATAAGTACAGTTCAGGTTGCAATCCGGGCCGGCAGGTTTTACCAATACTGATGTTAGTGGTTTGAATTTTTTTGCCATTCTTCTCCTCCATATCTTATCTGAGGTTACAAACATAAAAAAATATGCAAGCTTTTAGAAATAAAAACTATTTTTACCTGAGTACAAATTTGATAAAATATGAGAATCCTTGGTAACATTATTTGGTTGATATTTGGTGGTTTTGCCATATTTCTGGAATACATCCTGGCTGGGTTGGCATTGTGTGTCACGATCATTGGTATTCCTTTTGGTATTCAGTCTTTTAAACTGGGAATGCTGGCCTTGTGGCCGTTTGGTCAAAAAATTGAATATATGGATTATGCACCGGGTTGTCTTTCTACCATTATGAATATTTTATGGTTGGTTATTGGTGGAATCTGGATTGCTCTGACCCACCTTTTATTTGGAATTCTGTTATTTATTACTATTATTGGAATTCCGTGGGGTAAACAACATTTTAAAATGGTTTCACTGGCATTAACTCCGTTTGGAAGGAGGTTGGTGTGAAGGGAAAATTTAGACTGAGATTAATTAAAAGGTGTTGTGATTTAAGTTTGACAAATACATTATATTTTATAATAAAAATTGACTTAGTGAAATGAAAAATTTATCGACTGTAATTATTTTATTTTTTATTGCGATTGGAATTGTAAACGCGCAGGTAGATATTACTTATCAAAAGCCACCCAAAGAAATCCTTGATTTGGCCGATGTACCGCAAACTCCGTCGGTATTGATTGACGACAATAATGAGGACATTGTGCTGCTTCATCGTAGTAAGTACAAAACTATTGTGGAATTGTCGGAAACTGAAATGCGCCTGGCCGGGCTTCGTATTAACCCGGTAACCAACATTGGCAGCCGAACCACTTTCTACAACAACATTACTCTTATGCGGGTTGGAGAAAAAGAGCAAATTACCGTGAAAGGACTTCCTGCTGAACCAAGGCTTTCAAATTTTTCCTGGTCGCCTGATCAGTCGAAAATGGCATTTACGCATACAACCTCAGAAGGTGTCGAACTTTGGTTACTTAACCTGGGCGCAGCATCTGCGAATAAACTAACCGGTCCGGTACTGAATGGTAATACCGGTCGTCCGTTTTCCTGGTTTCCTAATGGCAAATCATTTTTGGTGAAGATGTTGCCTGAAGATAAAGAACAGCTGATTAACAAATCCACTGCCGTGCCAATTGGTCCGCGTGTTTCGGTAAGCGAAGGCGAAATGGCGCAAAATCGTACTTACCAGGATTTACTCCAGGACCGCGCCGATGAATTTAATTTTGAGCAACTGGTTCGCTCTACACTTCTCAAAATGGATTTAAACGGGGAAAAATCGGAATGGAAAGAAACTGCCATGGTTACGCGCATAAACATCTCACCTGACGGAGAATATGTGCTGGTTACAACTCTTGAAAAACCTTTCTCTTACTTGGTTCCCTATTCCCGTTTTCCCTCAAAAACAGTGATTTACGATAAAGATGGGAACGAGGTGAAAGTGTTGCTGGAAGAGCCGCTTCTGGAAGAAATGCCGAAAGGATTTATGGCAACACAAAAGGGGATGCGGAATATTAACTGGCGCAACGATAAACCTTCAACTATTTATTATGTAGAGGCTCTGGATGAAGGCGATCCGGCCATTGAAACCGAATTTCGTGATGAGGTGTTTGAGCTGGAAGCTCCGTTTAACGGACAACCAAAGTCGTTACTGAAAACCATTCAGCGTTATGCCGGAATTTTATGGGGCAACGATGAAACTGCCATTGCATTCGACCGCTGGTGGAATACCCGCAACACCAAAACATACCTCTTTAATCCATCGGATGCGAAACAAAAGCCTGAAATTTTATTCGACCGCAATTACCAGGATAGTTACAACGATCCCGGTTCATTCCTTACCGATAAAAACGAGTGGGGAGAAAACTCACTGGTAATCAATAAAGATATGCTGTACCTAACAGGAACAGGGCATTCAGAAGAAGGTCCGCGGCCGTTTTTCAGAGAGTTTAATCTGAAAACAAAGGAAGTAAACGAACTTTGGCGGGCCGATGGGAAAGAAACACTGGAACAGATTTCAAAAGTGATCGATCCGAAAAACGGCGTTTTGCTTACACGGATTGAATCCAGCAATGTTTTTCCGAACTATTACATCCGGAATACCAAAAAAAGAATTGCACCTCAGCAGATTACCTTTTTCCCCAATCCTTTTGAAACCCTTGTAGGCGTTCATAAAGAACTGATAACCTACCAGCGTGAAGATGGTGTGGAACTTTCCGGAACCCTTTATTTACCGTCAGGTTACAACATGGAAAAGAAAGAAAAACTGCCCATGGTTTTGTGGGCATATCCGCGTGAATTTAAAGATGCTGCCAGCGCCGGACAGGTCACAACCTCGCCGCATGATTTTACTGCTCCCTATTATGGATCACCGGTTTTTTGGGTTACCCGCGGCTATGTCATTCTCGATGGCGCTGCATTTCCCATTATTGGCGAGGGCGATGAAGAACCCAACGATACATTTCGCGAACAACTGGTAGCGAATGCAAAAGCCGCTATAGATGCCGTGGATGCGCTTGGTTACATCGACAGGGAACGTGTTGCTGTTGGCGGTCATTCTTACGGGGCATTTATGACAGCGAACCTGCTTTCACACTCCGATTTGTTTGCCGCAGGAATTGCACGAAGCGGCGCTTATAACCGTACGCTCACACCTTTTGGTTTTCAGAGTGAAGAACGGTCCTACTGGGAAGCACCGGAGGTTTACAATGGCATGTCGCCGTTTATGCATGCTGATAAAATGAAAACACCTTTGCTGCTTATTCATGGCGAAGATGACAATAACTCAGGAACTTATCCGCTGCAAAGCGAGCGCTACTTTAATGCATTAAAAGGGTTGGGCGCCACATCAAGGTTGGTTTTTCTTCCTAAGGAAAGTCACGGTTACGCTGCCCGCGAATCGATTTTGCATGTATTATGGGAACAGGACCAGTGGCTGGAAAAATGGGTAAAGAACAAAGGTAAATAAATACAAAGTGAGTGCTTTACTTCAGGTGAAGCACTCATTTTTTTAAAATACCTTTTCAAAGCCTGTTTGACCTTATTCATTAGAACGGAAATATTTAATCCCTGATGGTTTCATTCAGTATATACGCCATAATCTCAAAATCCGAGCATCCTCTATTCACGCTATTTTTTTATGAATAGCTAAATTCTCAGAACATTTCGGTTTATGCAGATGTCTTGATTAAAGCAAAACCTTCAGTTATGTTTTATATGAACGAAACAGGAACACGTATTTATGAGTAGTTTTCAGGCAGGAATTATGACTGCCGAAAAATCGATAAAAAGAGATTTTCTCCCCTTTTCTGATTTCCTGAATGATTTGAAAATAAAAATACGCCGTATTTTTATTAACAGGGAAAACCATGATCAATTAAGCCTGAAGCTAGGAATTACATCGTTTGCGTAGTGTGAGATTATGTCCGGTAATCCCCTTGAGTTTAGCATTACCAAAGAATATGGGCAGGGAGGATTGATTCATGAAAATATTGCCTT
>JAZBNQ010000298.1:0-2445 GCA_036350775.1 Mariniphaga sp. | reverse complement strand
GGCCCGCTGAATGACTTCAACCCCGTAGCGGCGCCTGATTTTATCCATCGACAGGTAGAGTTTCACCTGTTTTTCGTTGTTGTCGAACAGGTTTAGTTGCTGGGCGCCGTGCACCAGACCGCCCAGTTTTACGCCAATGAGCCGCACCAGCATCCGGCGCTGGTAAAGCCGCCGGAAAAGCGACCGGGCCGTTTCAATCAGCGTATGGTCGAAAGCGGTGTAGGCCATTTTCTGTTGCAGGGTGTGGGTGTCGTAGTTGGCGTACCTGATTTTCACGGTAACTACCGAGGCCAGTTTCTCTTTTTTGCGCAGTTTAAAGCAGAGTTTTTCGGTCATGGTGGTGAGCAGGCGCTCGAGCATTTGCACATCAATGGTATCGGTTTCAAAGGTGCGTTCGGCGCTAATCGATTTTTCTTCGGAATACGGAACCACCGGCGTAAAGTCGATGCCGTTGGCCCGCCGCCAGATTTCAACACCGTTTTTTCCCAGCACACTTTCCAGCATCTCCACCGGAATGGCGCTCAGCGTGGCAATGTTGGCCACACCCATCGACCGCAGAAGCTGGTAGGTTTTTGGACCAATCATCGGAATCTTTTTGATGGAAAGCGGGTTCAGAAACGGCTTCACACTGGCCCGGTTCACCTCTTTTTCGCCGTTGGGTTTGGCTTCGCCTGTGGCAATTTTCGAAACGGTTTTGTTTACCGACAATCCGTAGGAAATGGGCAGCCCGGTTTCACGAATGATAGCTTGCCGCAGCTCGTGCGTCCATCTCAGTGCGCCCCAAAACCGGTCGATCCCGGTAATGTCGAGGTAATGTTCGTCAACAGAAGCTTTTTCGTAAAGCGGCGCCTTTTCAGCAATAATATCGGTCACCAGCCGCGAGTATTTGCTGTACAAATCCATGTCGCCCCTGATGACGGTGGCATCGCGGCAAAGATTCAGCGCCATTCTCATGGGCATGGCCGAATGTACCCCAAACTGCCGCGCCTCGTAGCTGCAACTGGCCACCACCCCACGGTCGGAAAGCCCGCCAATAATAACAGGCTTACCTTCCAGCGTTGAATCGATTAACCGCTCAACCGACACAAAAAAGGTATCCAAATCCATGTGTACAATCGTTCTGTCCTGAAACTGCATTTTGTTTTCCTCCCGTCCAATCTGTTATCTTTCTGATTCCTATTGCACAATTCAAAAAAATAGTTTACTTTTGACTAAATTTCAATCAAATTTTACGATTATAAATTAGTCAATAATTTAAGAATGGCAAAATTTACAACATATAACTATTGAACTTTTTAAAACAAAATGGGATGAGCACTTCACAAATTACTAAATCAACCAATGCCGTAAATATCTGGTTTGACGATATAAAAATGCACCTCGTTTTGGATGACGGACGGGAACTTTCTGTCCCGATAAACTGGTTTCCTTCATTGCGGGATGCAACACCCGAACAAAGAAACAACTGGAGATTTATTGGGGATGGTGAAGGAATTCACTGGGAAGATTTAGATGAGGATATTTTGGTGGAAGGGCTTTTGTAATAAAAATTTAACAACAAAATGTACCTGTCGTCGAACATTAGATTTTTAAGAAAAAGAAAGCGGTTTACGCAAAGCGGACTGGCGGAGTTACTGAATATCAACAGGTCGGGGGTAAACAACTACGAAAACGGTTCGGTCATTCCGCCGGTAAGTGTACTGATTGCCCTTTCCGACCTGTTTCACATTTCCATCGACACGCTGCTGCGGATAAACCTTTCGAAGCTGCGGGAAAGCCAGATGTACCTGATTGAAAACGGCTCTGATGTGTTTGTGAAAGGCAACGAGCTGCGGGTGCTCACCACCACCGTAAACAGCCGCAACCAGGACAACATTGAGCTGGTTTCCATTAGAGCAAAAGCCGGCTACACCACCGGTTATTTCGATCCCGAATTTATTGCAGGACTTCCGGTTTTTCAACTGCCGTTTCTTTCCAAAGAAAAAAAATACCGCACATTTCAAATCTCGGGCGACTCCATGCTGCCTATCCCTGATAAAAGCTGGGTAACCGGAGAATTTGTACAGGATTTGAACGACATAAAAACCGATGAACTTTACATTGTACTGACCCTGAACGAAGGAATCGTTTTCAAAAAAATTAAAAATGAGCTGAAAGAAAAAAGTAGCCTGCACATGATTTCCACCAATCCCGAATATGCTCCCTACGATTTGCCGCTGGCCGAAATTCGCGAAGTGTGGAAATTCGTTCACTATATTTCTTCTGAAGTAACGGAACCCACTGAAACAGAACATTTGCACCATCAGATTAAAGCCGTAAGAAAGGAATTGGAACAGATAAAAAGAAAGTTGTAACCATGGGTTAATATTTTTGAAATAAGCGTTAATTTAGCCGGAAATATCATTTATCTAAACCAAATAACCATGGATAAAAATTCAGATTCCG
>JAZBNQ010000297.1:0-2063 GCA_036350775.1 Mariniphaga sp. | reverse complement strand
CGAAGCATGGCACCGTAAAAAACCGGCCTCCCTAAACCGGTTGGCTTTTACCGAAGCCACCCCTTTTTTCAACGTCACGGTGCCCTCTTCCCAGGCATCCATTTTTTCAGGATTGATACGGTAATTCACTTCAATACCGTCCAACGGCACGTTGTTTTGCAACACGGTAATCTGAAATTCGGCCCGGTCGCCTTTGTCGTAGGTCCAGTCGGCCCGGTCGGGCGTAACGATAACCTGAACCAGTTGCCTGGCAGGTTGGCCGGAAGTTTGGAGAAAAATCCCTGCAGCAAGCAGGAGCATAAAAGTAAATCTGAGTTTCATTATTTTATTTTTTAGTTTATTCCTGTTCAGTAAATCCGGTTAAAAGTTGGCACGCATTGCTTCCGATTCCCTTAAATTTGTCAGCTAATTCTGTTAGTACAATTAATAATTAGTCAAACAAAAGCAGCCAATACGGCCAATTATATATTTTGAGCCTTGTCCTTTGTTTCCGATTTGCTTTAATTGTTCTTTCTCAACTAGTTTGCATAATTTTTCTGTAGCTACTGTTTTTTTTTCAACTTGCCCCTGTTATGGTGAAATTATGATGTAATCTTTTATTTATAATAAGGAACTGCTCTTTTGAATTTGATGATTTTATCCAATTTATCCAATTATTATCCAATTCATTATTTATCTGATTACATAAATAGTACCAGCCCCAACATTCCCTTTTCGTTCTAAAATATTAAACTTTTCTGATAGCTCTCGCAGTTCTTTGGTTGCTGTCCCTTTTGATACATCACAAATCTCTTGATAACTGGAATTTGTTATTTTACCATTTCTCATTGTATATAACACTGCCTTAATTTGACGCTCATTTATGCCAAGTTTCTTTAAAGAAATTTCATTATAAATATCTTTTCTAAAAATCACCCAAAAATCTTTTCCGCTATTTTCAAAGACAGGCTTTGGTAAACCGTGTTCTTTACATTGTTCTATAATTTTAATTGTGCCACGCCCCCATGATTCAACAAACCCTGCTCTAAAAAAAGCATTTGCAATATCAGGGTTGTAAGGAATCGACGAGTGTTTTTGCATTAAATTTTCAACTGTCCAATCTTCTGGTAACTGCCCGTAATTCCATATCATAAGTTTTTCATCATAAACACTTATTTGAACAGGAACGCCCATTGAATAATCTTTATGTGCAAGGGCATTTAAAATTGCTTCACGAACAGCATCTTTGGGATACTCATAGGTTTCAACTCTATGGATACCTTCATACGAAATAATTGCCTTGATGTATTTTGTGAAAAGTATTTCAATTGCCTTTTCTACCTGTTCAAATAAATTCCCCTTTACTTCGTCTTGAAATATTAACTCCGTATCTGACTGAAAATAGCCGATTTTTATATTTGCACCAGTAAAATACTTTTCAGGATCGGGATGAAAAAGCAATATTGCTGCCCGTTTTAGATACGGTTTTTCAGTTAATCTTAAATTCTCAAGAATGTTGATGTTTTTTTCGGTTAAAACACTTTCGTCAATTCGTTTACTAACAATGGCTCTTTTCTTAAAAAACTCAAATGTTTCATTCTTTAAATGGTCAACAGAAACATGTGGAACCGGAACACCATCCCATTTTTTGCCTTTCTTTTCAAGCATGAATTTGTCCAGCGCAGCACCTTTTAGCTCTTGTTTGGTACTTCCGCTTCTGTAATGATATTGCCCTTTGTAGTTAACCGGGAAGGGTTGTGGTTCAACAATGATTTCAAGAAATACTCCTTTTTCTGTTTCATGCAGATTAACATCTACCAAAATACCAAGAATATCCCGAACTTTATTTGGAATATCTTTAAGGAGTTTTTTTGCATTGTCAATTCCAACAACTTCACCCTTATTATTTTTACCTATGTATATTTTTCCACCTTGTGCATTTGCGAAACCACAAATCCACTTTAGGAATTCATCACGCCAACTTTCTTTCCATTCTATGTTTTGTTGTTCATGCATCGTTACAAATATACATTTCTTTACTGGCAAGGATTTCAAATCCAGCTGTTGATGATGGATTATGAAAT
>JAZBNQ010000296.1:0-2685 GCA_036350775.1 Mariniphaga sp. | reverse complement strand
TCAACCAGTGGGAAGGAATTGCGCTTAATGCTTTTGGCGGCCTGGTTCCGTTTATCGAGCAGCGGAATATTTTGGGAGCCTTGTTTCTTTCATCGTTTTTCAAAAACAAAGCGCCAATAAACGGGGCACTGCTTTCGGTTTTTTTAGGCGGGGTGCGGAAGCCGGAATTTTCAGGGTTTTCAGATGAGAAAATTTATAAAATTGTTGAACAGGAGTTGACCGAAATGCTCAAACTGAAGATATTCAAGCCTGATTTACTAAAAATATACCGTTACAACCATGCCATTCCACAATACGGATTTGAGTCGGAAGAAAAACTGAAAGCCATAAATGCGCTTGAAAAGGATCACCCCGGGCTTCTGCTTGCCGGCAACATTCGAGACGGAATTGGCATTGCCGACCGCATTAACCAGGGAAAAACAATTGCCACAGAAATCATAAATTTAAAACATGAAAAGGGATAAAACAGCCGTTTTACTGATGAACGTTGGCAGCCCCGATGAACCAAAAATCGGAGCAGTTTGGCGCTACCTCACCGAGTTTCTAAATGACAAACGCGTGATTGACCTGCCGTGGTTGCTCCAAAAATTCCTGGTGAATTTCATTATCATCCCGTTCAGGGTAAAAAATTCCACAAACCTTTACAAATTGTTATGGACAGAAAAAGGGTCTCCCCTTATTTACCATTCTTTTGAGATGAAACAAAAACTGCAGATAATACTGGGCGATGATTTTGAAGTTTTTGTGGCCATGCGCTACCAGAAACCCGATTACAAAAGGGTAATCCTCCAAATCAAGGACCAGGATTTCAAAAAGCTGGTTCTTTTCCCGCTTTATCCGCATTACGCCATGTCAACCACCGAAACTACCGTGGTGGCAGTGGAGCAGGAATTAAAAAAACAAAAAGTTGATCTTGAGTTGAAAGTAGTGGACCAGTTTTATGATCATCCAAAATTTTTGAAAGCTTTTGCAGCGCAAGGCCGTAAATACAATCCGGAAAGTTACGACCACATTGTATTTTCTTACCACGGTCTTCCAAACCGGCATCTCGAAAAAAGCCATCCGGGCATTACAGTGGAACAGTGCTCCTGCCAAAACGCCATGCCGGAACATGGTCACCATTGCTACCGGGCAACCTGCTATGCCACATCACGCCTTTTATCAAAAGAACTGGGCATTAAACCCGAAAACTATTCTGTTGCGTTCCAGTCGCGCCTCGACAATAAATGGATGGAACCGTTTACGGATGAAGTTTTACTGGCAAAACTCAAAGAGGGAAAAAAACGAATCCTGGTTTTTGCCCCGGCATTTGTTACCGACTGTCTTGAAACCATTATTGAAATTGGAGATGAATACAAGGAGGAATTCCTGGAAAAAGGAGGGGAAAAATTACAGCTTGTTGAAAGCCTTAATGCTGAACCGGCATGGATTGAAACTATGGCTGATCTTATACTAGACAAAAAAGATTAAATAACCACTGATTCCCAATAAATTCAATATTTTCATAAAAAACTCTTTTTCAAATATATATTAAAAGATATTTTTTTCAATAATTGATTTTTTTATTAAATTTGAGCTTTTTGTTATAAATCGAAAATTTTAAATTGGATATTGATTTTGAAGGAGGTAAAGGTGTTGAAAGAAGCTGATTTTGAATGTGTGAGATGTGAAAAACTTAGCGTTGATTGTGAAAAGACGCAGGATTGTTGTTGCAAAACTTGTTTTAGAAGCGAGGATACCAATCTCCTTAAAACTTTAAATCACCAGGAACTCGAATTTCTTGTTGACGGCAAACAACAAATCAGATATAAGCCGGGAGAAACCATCATCAAACAAAATACTTCATCTACATATGTTGTTTGTATCAGGGAAGGGCTGGCCAAAGTATATGTTGAAGGGCTTAAAGGTAAAAACCTTGTAGTAGGACTTATCGGGAAGCTCGATTTTGTTACCGGTGGAGATTTATTCAACGGGAATGTGCAGAAATTTACCATTTCTGCAGTTACACCGGTTACCTGCTGTCTGATAAATGCAACTAAGCTTTCCCAGTTGTTTTCAGAAAACAACCGGTTTGCTGTTGAATTACTTCGCCACCACACCAAACAAAACAACGCCTTGCTGAACAAGCTGGTAGTGCTAACCCAAAAATACATGCCCGGCAGGGTAGCTGACACATTACTAAACCTCAAAAACAATGTATTCCAAAACAATCCGTTCACTGTTCCGTTAACCCGGCAGGATCTAGCTGACATGTCGAACATGACCAAAGAAAGTCTGGTTCGGATATTACAACAGTTTAAATCTTCCGGGCTCATTAAAACACAAGGTAATACCATTGAAATCCTTGACGAAAGCGGCTTGCAGGAGATTAGCAAAAATGGTTGATTGATATATGTCAATACCGCCCACAACTTATATCAACTGCAACCCATTGATATATCATTGCTTATAACTCCGAACCAACATATTTCCATACTATTTTTACGCCATAAAGTATTTAATGATTTATAGTATAAACTACTAAACTGGTCATGTTATGAAATATGTATCATTTTTTAAACTTATTTGTTTTGGTTTTGTGTGTGCATTTCTTGCCACATCGTGTGTAAAAGAAGGCCCTATGGGCCCTGCGGGAGCCGACGGAGCTGACGGAGCTGATGGTATGGATGGGGTTGACGGAAATGT